>DATGYF010000260.1:0-17566 GCA_035298145.1 Terriglobales bacterium
TCGGCGCCGACAAGATGTCGGCCGGAGCGGAGGCAATCATTCGGGCGGTTGACCGCGACGACGCTCGGCCGTTGTGGATTTGCATCTGGGGCGGGGCCAACACCCTGGCGCAGGCGCTTTTGCATGTGCGAGCCACCCGAACGGCCGGGGAGGTGGACCGATTCGTCGGGAATATCCGGGTTTATTCCATCACCGATCAGGACGATACCGGCCCGTGGATCCGGCGGGAATTTCCCAACCTGTTCTACATTGTTCAGCCTTCAACCCAGAAGGGCGACGACTACTACTACGCGACCTGGACGGGCATCAGCGGCGACGTTTACTACCGCAATGGCGCGGGCGCGGACTCTACCATCGTCACCAACGAGTGGCTGGACGCGAACATCCGCAGCAAGGGGCCGCTGGGAAAACTGTATCCCAGGTTTGCTTTCATCATGGAAGGAGACACGCCGTCTTTTCTGGGGCTGATCGACAACGGTCTGAACGCCTATCGCCGCCCCGACTGGGGCGGGTGGGGAGGCCGATACATTTACCGGCAACCGTACGGCGAGACGCATGCCATCTGGACCCAGGGCGGCAACACGTTTTCGCGGGTCACGTCGCAGGACACGGTGACGGGCGTGGATGGCAGAGAGTACACCTCCGACCAGGCAACCATCTGGCGTTGGCGCGAAGCTTATCAAAACGACTTCGCAGCGCGAATGGACTGGACCGTTAAGGATTACAGTCATGCCAATCATAATCCGCTGGTGGAAGTGAATGGCCAGGCCGGAACGGCTCCCCTTCTGATCGATGCCGAAGTCGGCAAGCCGGTTCTGCTGGATGCAGGCCAGAGCCGCGATCCGGACGGCCAGGGCCTGCATTACCACTGGTTTCATTACGGCGAAGCAGGAAGTACAGATGCAAACCTGGCCTCCGTCACCATCAGCGGCGCCGACACGGCAAAAGCCACGGTGACGGCGACCGCGGTTTGCCGTCCGCAATGGCTGCCTCGGGGGCAATGCCTGGGGAATGGGACAGCGCACATCATCCTGGCGGTCACAGACGATGGATCACCGCGGCTGACTTCTTACCGGCGCGTGATTCTGACGGTGCACTCTGGAAGCACTCGTTAGATAATCACCCACCCTGTCGCAAAGTACGCGACGAGGGTGGGGCACCCCGGCGCTCCAGACGCCCCTACACTCCATGGCGAACTGTCATGCTGTGCGGGCCGAAGCACCTCTTCCTCTTCGTGCTGCGATGGAGAAACCCGGGGCTGAGTGGTTCAAATACGTAATAGGGGTCCTTCGACTCCGCAGGAAGCCCGCGTGCGGGCTTGCTGCTGCGCTCAGGATTACAGTGTTTCAGAATTAGAAGAGATTTTTCCCAGGCAGCGGCTTGTGGCGGCTCACACTCCTCTTTACCCACCCTGTCGCGAAGTACGCGACGAGGGTGGGGCACCCCGGTGCTCAACACCCCGGCGCTCAGGAAGATATATTCGGCGCGCACCGATCGTTGTTAGACTACGTCGCGGCCAGACTACTGGAGCGTCCTGATGAATCCCAAGTTCTCACTGCTGGCGGAATTGGTTGCTGAGTTTCTCGGAACCTTTGTGTTGATCATGTTTGGGACGGGTGTGGTCGCGATGGTGGTGCTGTTTCCCACCCAGACGCCGGGCGAGGTGATTCACGGCGGTTACACCAACATCACTTTGGGCTGGGGGCTGGGCGTGACCATGGGGATTTACGTCGCCGGAAAAGTTTCGGGGGCGCACCTGAATCCTGCCGTCACCCTGGCGTTCGCGGTTTTCAGAGGATTTCCCTGGCGGAAAGTTCTGCCGTACTCGATGGCGCAAACTGCCGGAGCATTCGTGGCCGCTGCGCTGGTGTATCGAAACTATTTACCTGCGTTCCACCGGGTGGACCCGCAGCTGGAAAAAACGGCGGGCATCTTCACTACCTTCCCTGCATTTCCCAACTTGCCGCAAGCTGGGTTTCTGGACCAGGTCATCGGCACGGCGTTGCTGCTGCTTCTGGTCTTTGCGATTATTGATGAATTCAACATGCCTCCGGGATCGAACCTGGCGCCAGTGATGATTGGACTGGTGGTGGTGGCCATCGGTATGAGCTTTGGGGCAATGCACGGATATGCGATCAATCCGGCGCGTGATTTTGGTCCCCGGTTGTTCACGGTGCTGGCCGGGTTTCGCAATAACGGCATTACCGACGGGAGCCAGGCGTGGTGGGTGCCGGTCGTGGCGCCGCTGGTGGGTGGAGTGATCGGCGCGGCGGCGTATGACTTCGGCATCCGGCGGTTCCTGCCGCGTTCTTCCTAGTGTTGTCTCGAAAATATGTGAATTATCGAAATGTAAGCGACGCGGTCGAGTGGGCTGAAACAGGAGGTCCCCATTCGACTCCCCCTCGTGTGCATTCGGAGTTCGCTCAGGGCAGGCTTTCCACTGCGCTCGCTCCGCTCCGGTCGGGATGACAGTCGATGAATAAATACATCATCGCCATGCTGGTGGCAAATCTGCTTCTGCGGGGTTGCTCGCACTCCCACAAGTCCTCAGCCGCTCCCGTCAACGCGGTCCCAGCGCGCACCACGCTTTTCGATGGGGCAACGCTCCAGGGCTGGAGCGGCAATCCCGCGATCTGGTCTGTAAAGGACGGCGCCATCCACGGCGTTACGGATCACGGCGGCCAGCTTATTCTTACCGCCGGCGATTACGCCGACTTCCGGCTCACTCTGAAGTCACGGCTGGTCAGCGAGAAGAACCACCTGGGAGTTTGCTTCTGGGGAACGCGCATGGCCGATTGGGGGTATGGGAATTGCATCCTCGTCATTCCGCCGAGTGGCGGGATGTGGGACTATCACCCGGGCAAGAAGGGTCCGCCGCGCGAAAAACTACCCCATCCCGATTTTGATCCACATGTCTGGCATGAAGCCGAAATCCTGGCGCACCTTAAAACCGGCACCATCCGGATGGCGGTCAACGGCGTGGAGGTCACGCGCTACACCGACGAGGATCCCACGCGCTTGCGCAAGGGGCCGATCGGCCTGCAGATTCACACCGGCGCGTCCGAGGTCGAGTACAAGGACCTGGTCGTCGAAGTCGATCCCAAGGAGGACCGCCTGTTGACCCTCAAGCCGGCGCAGTAGAGTAGTGCGTCGGGAAATAGTGAGCGCCAGATGTTGCGCCTCGATCCGCATGATCTGTGGCGTTCGGCAAGCAGGTCAAAGGCTTCAACCACGAGGGCACAGAGGATCACAGAGGTGCAGGCGGCGATTCATGAATGTCGTCGGTCTTGACGCACTACACCAGAGTGAGGCGCCAGGCTTTAGAATCCCGGCGCAAAGGTGTAGCCCAGCGACACTCCAAAGCGAGTCGCATAGGGAGAACTGAATTCAAAATTGTTGTGAATCATGTAGAGGTGAGCTTCCGGGCGAACAAAGAAATGGCCGTGAAAGTAGTAGCGGAAGCCGCCGCCGATGTGGCCCATGAAGTGATTGCTGCTGACGAAGTCGGTACAAGTGATGGCGCCGCAATTAATGGTTCCCGTGTAGAAACGAAGGCTCTCCCAGCCGATGCCGGCCATCACTTCAGCGGCCGCGTGCGGGCCCAGCTTGGGAGCGTAGATCCCGTTAAAATCATAGAAAAGCGGGCGGTAGGGTTGGAAGCCTGCATAAAGGTTCCGACTGCCCCTCCAGGCCAACTCGCCGCTGACTCCCAGAGGCCCTTTCAAAAGCAGGTCCGCGCTGAAGACCGGGTAGGCTCCGCCGGTCAGTGACACCGGGTTGTGGTCTCCCGAGGCGCTCGATGCCGAAGGCGCGGTGAGCGTGCCCACGCCAATTGCGACATCAAACTGCTGCGCATGAACCGAACCGATGATGAGGAAAGGGACAAGCAGGACCGCGAGTAAACTGAGCTTTCTCAAGTGACCCTCCGGGGCGATATGCACTTTAGATGCAATGGGCTGCCCGGGTGTAAGTGAAAAAAATTGTAATCAGCCCGCCAGCTGCCCCGCAATCCTCAAAAATGAAAGGCTGCCCAGTCCCTGCCAGCAATCGTTTGCATCTATAATGCGGCACCGGGAATCAAGTTAATCTACTGCCTTGGCTATGTTCTGTCTCTCAGGATATGGAAGACCATAAACCTCGTTGTTTATCAGTAAATGGAATTGCCGTTTCGACCGCTGTCATTCTCTGTTTGTTCGCGTTGTGCCCGGGAAAAGCGCCAGCACAAAGCGGCAACGGTTACTCCGGTACGGGCTCGGAGTCCGCTCCCGCAGCGTCTATAAAGATCACGGCTCCCTCAAACCAGAACCCGTTCGGGGGCAGCGTCGCCCAGGGGACGGTCAAGCCGGAAGTCATGTCGCTTACTTTCCAGGATGCGATTGACCTTGGCCTGAAAAATAATCTCGGAGTGCTGTTGCAGAGTTACAGCTCCATCGCCGCCCGGGGAGAGAAATGGAAGGAACTGAGCGAACTGCTCCCGAACGTGCGGGGCGCGGTCAGCGTGAATGTGGCGCAGGACAACCTGGCGGCGCGCGGCCTGCGCTTCCCCGGATTTCCTACCGTGGTGGGGCCTTACGGATTTACCGACGCGCGGGTGTACCTTACGCAATCAATCCTGAACCTTAAAGCTCTCAACCGCGAGCGCGGAGCAGTGGAAAACGAGAGGGCCGCGCAATACAGCTACAAGGACGCCCGCGAGCTGGTGGTGCTGGCGACCGGTAACGCCTATCTGCAGGCGCTCTCGGGCGCGGCGCGGGTGGAAACCGCGGAAGCGCAATTGGAAAGCGCGCAGGCGTTGTACGGCAAGGCCACCGACCAGCAGAACGCGGGGCTCAGCCCCGCCATTGATACGCTTCGCGCCCGGGTGGAATTCCAGAACCGGCAGCAACAGCTGATCGTGGCGCGCAACGACTATGCAAAACGGAAACTGGCCCTGGTGCGCGCCATCGGGCTGCCGACGGGACAGGAAATCGCCCTCATATCCAAGGCACCGTACGACCGCCTGGCCACGGCCGGTATTGAGGCCAGCCTGCAGCGCGCCTATGCTTCCCGCTCGGATTATCTGGCGGCGGTACAACAGGTGCGGGCCGCGGAACACTATCGCAAAGGGGCCACGGCGGAGCACTATCCCACATTGGATTTGCTGGCCGACTATGGCGACCTGGGAATCAACTTTGGGAATTCGCACGGGACCTACAGCGTCAGCGGGCGGCTGAACATCCCTATCTTTCAGGGAGGCAAGGCCCACGCCGACGTGCTGCAGGCTGACGCGACCCTGCGCCAGGCCCGCGCCCAATTGGACAATTTGCGGGGCCAGATTGAATATGAGGTGCGTACTGCCTTGCTGGACATTGCGGCGGCGGACGAACAGGTTGAAGTCGCGCGCAGCTCGGTGGATCTGGCAGAGCAGACGCTGATTCAGGCCCGCGACCGATTTTCCGCCGGGGTCACCGACAACCTGGAGGTGGTCGAGGCACAGCAGACCGTCGCCTCGGCCCATGAAAGTTATATTTCAAGCCTGTACGCTCACAACCTGGCCAAACTTGAACTGGTGCGGGCCATGGGATACGCAGAGCAGGGCGTAAGGCAATATCTGAGTGGCAAGTGATATGGAACACACTACAACGACAACCGTGCATGACACGCCTGCAGTTGAAACCCGGGAGCATCCTCCCTTGCCGGCTTCGGAGAGGGACCTTCGCTGGAAGCAAGCTTCGCGCAATCCCCGCTTTCGCCTGGCCCTGATCGTAGGCGGAATTGTGCTGCTGGTGGCCGGATTTTTTCTGTGGCGCTACCTGGGCAGCTACGAGTCCACCGATGACGCACAGATCGACGGCCATCTCAATGCGATCAGCACCCGGGTTACCGGACACGTCATCAAGCTTCTGGTGAACGACAACCAGTTTGTGGAGGCGGGCACGCCGCTGGTCGAGATCGATCCCAGGGACTACCAGGTGGCGGTGGCGAAGGCCAGTGCGGCTTACCGCGATGCCGAGGCGACGGCGGAATCGCTGCAGGCAAATGTTCCGATCACGTCGGTGAATACCGACAGCCAATTGTCGGCGTCTCAGGCGGATGTAGAGGGCGCGCGGGCTGGGGTTTCGGTGGCGCGTCAGCAACTGGAGGCGGCGCGGGCACAGTTGGAGCAGGCCATCGCTAATGACATCAAGGCGCAGAACGATGTCGGTCGCTACAAGCAGCTGGTGGACAAGCAGGAAATTTCCCATCAGCAGTATGACCAGGCGGTCGCCGCGGCCCGCTCCAGCGCCGCGGGAGTTGCTGCCGCCCGGGCGTCGGCCGTGGCCGCCGAGCAGATGGTTTCTCAGGCCCAGGCCAAGCGCGAGCAGGCTGAAGCCAATCTGCGATCCGCAGGGACCGCGCCGCAACAGATGTCCGCCACTCGCGCGCGCGCCCAGGCCGCTGTGGCCCAGGCCCAGCAAAAGAAGGCCGAGTTGGACCAGGCCAACCTGAATCTGCAGTACACGAGGCTGGTGGCTCCGGTGAGCGGAATCGTCAGCAACCGGTCGGTTGAAGTCGGCCAGAATGTCCAGATCGGCCAGGAACTGATGAAGATCATCAACCTGGACGACATCTGGGTGACCGCCAACTTCAAGGAAGACCAGTTGCGCTACATGCGGCCCGGACAGCGGGCGACCATTTCGGTGGACGCTTACGGAAAGAAGTACAACGGACACGTGCAAAGCATCGCGGGAGCCAGCGGGGCGCTGTTCAGCCTGCTTCCCCCGGAAAATGCCACCGGCAATTACGTGAAGGTGGTACAGCGCATTCCGGTGAAGATTACGTTTGATCCGGGTGAGACCAAGGAACATATTCTGCGGCCGGGAATGTCGGTCGAGCCCAAGGTCTGGGTCAGATGAGTAGGGTCAGATGAGTTCGGCCGCTCTGACCGCGGACGGCTCGGCCCTGCCGCGCCCGGCCGTCAACCCCTGGGTCATCGCGCTGGCGGTCACGCTGGCCACGTTCATGGAGGTGCTGGATACCAGCATCGCCAACGTAGCGCTGCCGCACATCGCCGGCAACCTTTCCGCCGGCACCGATGAAAGCACGTGGGTACTGACTTCCTACCTGGTTTCAAACGCCATCGTCCTGCCCCTGAGTGGGTGGATTTCGTCCATCATTGGGCGCAAGCGTTTCTACATGAGCTGCGTGGCCATCTTCACCATCAGTTCTTTCCTGTGCGGGCTAGCGCCGAACCTGGGCATGCTGATTCTGTTCCGCGTACTGCAGGGCGTGGGGGGCGGCGGACTGCAGCCCAGCGAACAGGCCATCCTGGCGGATACGTTTCCTCCCGCGAAACGCGGCATGGCCTTCGCCGTCTATGGCCTCGCGGTGGTGCTGGCGCCAGCCATCGGCCCCACTCTGGGCGGTTGGATCACGGACAACTTCACCTGGCGCTGGATCTTCTTTCTGAATATTCCCGTCGGCATTCTTTCCCTGATCTTGACCTCGCGCCTGATCCAGGACCCGCCCTTCATGCAGCGCAAGAAGCTTTCGGAAACGAAAATCGATTACATCGGGCTCGGCCTGGTGGCGGTGGGCCTGGGCGCGCTGCAGATTGTCCTGGATAAAGGCCAGCGCGAGGACTGGTTCGAATCGCACTTTATCGTGGTACTGGCGGTCATCGCGGCGGCTTCCCTGCTGTTTCTCATCTACTGGGAGTGGACGCGCAAGGACCCGGTCATCGACCTGCACCTGTTCACCAACCGGACCTTTGCGGCTTCCAATCTGCTGATGTTCATGCTGGGGTTTGCTCTTCTGGGCAGCACGGTGCTGCTCCCGCTCTTCATGCAGACCCTGCTGGGCTACACCGCCGAACAGGCCGGGCTGGCGCTCCTGCCGGGCGGCTTCAGCCTGATGCTGCTGATGCCGCTGGTGGGCTTTCTGCTTTCCCGTTACGACGCCCGCAAGCTGATGGTGTACGGGCTGGTGGTGCTCTCCTTCTCTCTGTTTCACATGACCAACTTCAACCTGGGAATTGATTTCCGGACGGTGGTGTACGCCCGCATGATCCAGACCATGGGCCTGGCCTTCCTGTTCATCCCTATCAACACCGCGGCCTACGCGTTCCTGCCCAAGGAGAAGAACAATGCGGCCTCGGGGCTGATGAACCTGGCCCGCAACATCGGAGGGAGTGTCGGCATCTCGATTGTGACCACCATGCTCGACCGCCGGTCGCAATATCACATCGCCCGGATGTCGAGCCATCTTTCGCCCGCCAACCCGCAGGTCCAGTCCACACTCCAGGGCATGGCGCAAGGGCTCGAGGCCCGGGGATTTTCCCCAGCGGACGCCATGCATAGGGCCTACGCGTTGTTGCAGGGCAATGTCTTTCGACAAGCCGGGATGCTGGCCTACATTGACAACTTCTGGCTCCTGGGAGTAGCTATTCTAGTGATGGTTCCGTTGGTCTTTCTGATGAAACGCCCACCCACCGGCGGCGAGATGGCGGTCCACTAGGCAATGCGTTTTGTGAGCTTGTGGAGAGGGAAGAGTGGTCGGAAGGGCACGGCTTCAGCCGTGCCACAAGGACATCGTATCTCGCGGCTTCAGCCGCCGAGGGCCGCTGTCCACTTTTGTGCGGAAGTTATCGCGTCCAGCGGAAAGGCCAACCCCAGGGGCTGAAGCCCGCTCCGGAACGGACGTGATGGCACGGCTGAAGCCGTGCCCTTCCCGTAACCCATCGGGAAGGCCATTTAGCAGAGGAGGCACCGTGTTTCGAGTGATCACGGTCGAGCGGGAGTTCGGAAGCGGCGCCGCGGAAATTGCCCGCCAAATCGCCCAGCGCCTGGGCTGGAAGCTCTGGGACCAGGCCCTCACCGAAGAGATTGCCCGCGAAGCCCACGTTGACCGCTCTGCCGTCATGTACTGTGACGAGCGCCTGGACAGCACCTTCCACCGCCTGGCCAAGACGTTCTGGCGGGGCAGCTACGAACGCAGTATGCCCTTCAAGGGCACCGAACCCTTCGATACTGACCGCTTCGTTGCGATCGGGCAGGAAGTAATGACCCGTGTGGCTACGGCCGGAAACTGCGTGATCGTGGGTCGGGGCGCTCCTTATTTTCTGCGCGAGCTTCCGGATGTGTTCCACGTATTCCTCTACGCGCCGCGGTCAGAAAAGCTGCGGCGCCTGCGGCAGATCGGGCATAGTGACAAGGAAGCCGAAGAACTGGTCGATACCGTGGACCGGGATCGCATCGAATTTGTAAAACACTACTTCGGCGCCGACTGGCCCACCCGCTGTCTTTACCACATGATGATCAACACCGCCGTCGGGGATGAAATCGTCATTTCAACGGTGCTCGATACCATGCGGCTGCTGGAACAACCGGTGACCGCCGGAGGAGCAGCCTCCCAACTTGAAAAGTGCCCGTAACCCTTTGGTAATACTGGGTTGCACCTTTTCCGTTGCGCTTTAACACTACTGAAATATCTTCTGGATTAGGATCGTGGCAGGGAAAGTTCTGCGGAGGCCTCGAGGATGGGAGCGGCCCGGATTCCACAACACGCGCTGCCGTTGCAGGTGGCAGCGGTCTGCTATCGCCGGCGCGGTCCCTCGATCGAGTTCCTGTTGGTAAACACGAACGGCGGCGGCAAGTGGACGTTTCCCAAGGGCGATCCCGAATATGATCTCTCCCATGGACAGGCGGCGGAACGCGAAGCCCACGAAGAAGCCGGCGTCCGCGGCCGCATTGACTCCCGGCATTTCTGCCTCTACATCCACTCCAAAGGAGTCTTCTGGAAACCACCCGGCGTGCGGGAGTATGTGATCAAGGCGTTTCTGCTCGAGGTGGAGCGCACGGAAGAGCCGCACGAGGAGAGCCGGAACCCCACCTGGTTCAGCCCCGAGGAAGCCCGGAAAATTCTGGCTAAGGGCCGCGAAGTGAAATACGCGCGAGAACTGCAGGCAGTGGTCGATCGCGCGCTGGAGAAGATTGGCCTGGCCCAGGCTGCAGCCGCGCGGTAGCACGCCAACCACCCACTACGAACCGTCATGCTGAGCGAGTCGGGACGGTCGCTTGCGACCGGGCCGGCGGAGTCGAAGTATTCCTTTTTCCTCGCAGGGCGCCGTGAAAAAACCGCATCCATTTGAATAGTTCACTCGTGCAGCAGGTCCTTCGACTGCGCAGGAAGCCCGCGCACGGGCTTACTGCTCCTCAGGATGACCGGGTTGCGGGATCGGAAGAGATCTTTGCCGGCTTGCGGGGGCTGAATGACAAAGGTCAGCGGCCGCCGTCCCGGCTCCCCGCTGCGAGGGCAGGATGCCCTCGCGACAGCCGGCGGGACGCCGGCGCTACTTCAAATCGCCTCTCTCGTGAGACGATTGAAGGGATGCTCCAACTCTCCTCAGCCGGCAAACGGTATGGCCACAAGCTCCTGTTCGAAGGAGCGGACTGGATGATTACGCCCCGCGACCGGGTGGGGCTGGTGGGCGCGAACGGCACCGGCAAATCTACTTTGCTGAAGATTCTGGCCGGCACCGAAAGCCTTGACTATGGCTCGGTCAGCCGGGCCAAGGGCATCAGCGCGGGATACCTTCCGCAGGACGGCCTGGCGCTCTCCGGACGCACCGTGTTTGCCGAGTGCATGTCGGTGTTTGCGCATCTGCGGCGCATGGAACAGGAGATGGAAGAGTTGACCGGACGCATGTCGGAGCTCGACCACTCATCTGCGGAGTACGCGCAGGTGGCGGAGCGCTACCAGCGCATCGAGCACGAATTTACCACGCGCGATGGATATGCCATCGAAGCGCAGGTCGGCACCGTGCTTTCGGGGCTTGGTTTTCGAAAGGAAGACTGGACCCGGCAGACCGAAGAATTTTCCGGCGGCTGGCAGATGCGCATCGCGCTGGTCAAGCTGCTGCTGCAGCAGCCCAATCTGCTGCTGCTGGACGAACCGACCAACCATCTTGATCTCGAAGCCCGCAACTGGCTGGAAGAGTATCTGGGCAACTATCCCTATGCTTTTGTACTGATTTCGCACGACCGCTATTTTCTCGATGTGACGATCACCAAGATTGTCGAGATATGGAACAAGCGCATTCATCTTTACCACGGCAACTACGCGAAGTATCTGAACGCGAAGACGGAGCGGCTGGAGCAACTCGAGGCCGCATACCGCAATCAGCGCGAGCGCATTGAGCAACTCGAAGTCTTCATCAACCGCTTCCGCTACCAGGCCACCAAGGCCAAGCAGGTGCAAAGCCGGATCAAGGAACTGGAGAAGATCGAACGCATCGAGTTGCCGGAGGAAGAGAAGACCATTCACTTTTCCTTTCCGCAACCCAAGCCCGCGGGCCGGATCGTGGCCGAATTCATCGGGGTGGCGAAGTCTTATGGCGATAAGGAGGTATTTCGCGACGTCAATTTCATGATCGAGCGGGGGGACCGGATTGCGCTGGTGGGAGTAAACGGGGCCGGGAAATCGACGCTGATCAAGCTGCTGGCGCAGACCGAACCGTTGAGCAAGGGCGAGTACCGGCTGGGACACAACGCCGATCCCGATTACTTCGCGCAAGACCAGTACAAGGAACTCGATCCCGATGCACGCATTCTGGACGATCTGGGCGAGATGTCTCCGCGCTCCACCCAGACCGAGTTGCGCAGCCTGCTGGGATGCTTTCTGTTCTCAGCCGATGACGTGTTCAAGCGCATTGGCGTGCTTTCGGGCGGAGAGCGCAACCGCTATGCGCTGCTGCGCATGCTGCTGCATCCGGCAAATTTTCTCCTGCTCGATGAACCTACGAACCATCTCGACATGCGGGCCAAGGACGTCCTGCTGAAGGCGCTGACCGATTACAACGGAACCGTGGTCTTTGTCTCGCACGACCGCTATTTCATCGACAAGCTGGCCACGCGGGTGCTGGAGGTGGGGGATGGACGGGTCGAAGTCTATCCCGGCAACTACGAGGACTATCGGTGGCGGAAGGAGGGCGGCGCCGCGGCGCTGCAGAAAGCGGTTACGTCACCAGCCCAGGCGCAGCCGGCGAATGGCAATGCCAACGGACAGCCGGCAAAGTCCGAGGAGGCCGCGGGGAGGCGCCTGAATCCCATCAAACGCAAGCAGATGGAAGACCGCGTTCACGAACTCGAGTCCGAAATCAACCGCCTGGAAGATGCCATCGCCGAGTGCGAAGCCGGCCTCCAGACCTTCGTCAGCGCCGAGGAAACCCAGCGGATTACGCAGGAATTGGAGGAACGGCGCTCGGAATTGCAGAGCCGGATGGCGGAGTGGGAGGAGTTGGGCCAAGCCCTTCAGGGATAAGATTTTGGCGGTGCTGGGCGCCCCAATACTCCTCAGTTACCTGATTTTCGAACCCGTACACCGTTCTTCCGTAACCTGCCCTGTGGGCTGCTCCCGTGCGATAGTCAGCTTGGCCAATCGGCCACAGAGCAGATAAGACTCGCCGCATGCGGTAACGCCCCTGGTGCGCGCCGCGCGGAACACAATAAGGAGCGCCGCAACCGATGCTGCAGCCATCAGATTCCCAAAAATCGCAGTTACCCTCGAACCCATCCTTCAGCCCCAGCAAAACCGTCAGCGTACCCGTGGAACAGGCTACGATCGGCCGTTCCGTGGTCATCAAGGGCGAAGTCAGCGGAACCGAATCGCTCTACATCGATGGGCGGATTGAGGGCACCGTCAACTTTGCCGATCACCGCATTACCGTGGGACGCAACGGCAGCGTCGCCGCCAACATCACGGCCCGCGAAGTTGTGATCCTGGGCAAGGTGCAGGGCAACATTCAGTGCACCGACCGGTTGGACATCCGCAGCGAAGGCGCGCTTACCGGCGACGTCATCACGCAGCGCATCAGCGTTGAGGATGGAGCCATTCTGAAGGGCAGCGTGCAGGTGCGCGCGGTGGAGCACAAGCAGGACAAGTCTCAGGCGCAGAAGCAGGCACAAACGGAGAGCAAGCCCGCTGCAAGCGAGCAGCCCAGGGCGGCAGCCGCGGTCGCCGGCGTCTAGTTTGCGGGCGTGGGTCGGACACTCCTGTTCGACGCTTTTGACTTTTTTTATTTGAAAGACCACAAGTCAAAGTCAAAAACAAAGTCAAAGGCGGCGGGCGAGGGCGCCCGCCCCACACTTTACTTACCTGTTTATTTCTTTTCTTCCGGCTTCAAATCGAGAGCTGCGGAATTCATACAGTAGCGCAGGCCGGTGGGTGCCGGGCCGTCTTCAAAGACGTGGCCCAGGTGGGCATCGCAACGCGCGCAGCGGGTTTCGGTGCGGACCATGCCGTAGGTTCGGTCGGTGTGGTTGACCACCGCCGCTTCGTCCACGGGCTTAAAAAAACTGGGCCAGCCCGTGCCCGACTCGAACTTGGTTTCTGAGCTGAACAGGGGTTGCCCGCAGCAGACGCAGGTATAGGTGCCGGCATCTTTCGTCTTCCAGTACTTGCCGCTGAATGCGGGCTCAGTCCCAGCCTTGCGGGTCACGTAGTACTGCTCCGGGGACAATTGCTTTTGCCACTCTGCTTCGGGCTTATCAATTTTCTCTGCCATTTGCATTTCTCCGAATCGTTTTTGTTGTTGATCGTGCATAGCTGCTCAAATCTCGATGACCATGTCCTCCAGGCGGGTGGGATAGGTGTTCAGCACTTCGCCCTTGTCCTTTCGGACGATGACCGTGTCGGAGTGGCGAAAGCCGCCCCAATCCGGATCGTAAACGCCGGGCTCGCAGCTGAAAGCCATTCCCTGCTGCAGGACAGTCTTGTCGCCCTCCGCGATCCACGGCGCTTCGTGGCCTTCGAGGCCAATGCCGTGACCGGTGCGATGCTTCAGAAATTTCTCAAAGCCCGCCTTGCGTATCTGGTCCAGACTCTTCTGGTCCACTTCTTCCGCTACTGCGCCTTCCTTCAAATTTTCGACGCCGGTGTCGTGGGCCGCGAGCATGGCGTCGAACAGGCGCCTGGCGTAGTCGGTGGGCTTGCCCACGCAGAACGAACGCTCGCACTCCACGTTGTATCCTCCCACCTGGGCGCCGAAACTGAGGATGAGGGCGTCTCCAGTCTTCAGCCGGTCTTTGCTCGGGACCGCATGGGGGAACGCGGAACGTTTGCCGAAGGGCACCAGGCCTCCGAAGGGAGGATCAATGCCAACGCCGACCACGTCATGCAGTTCTTTCGACATGCGGTCGGCGACGGCGTCGGCGGTCACTTTCAGGATCTCGTCCTCGGTCACGCTGCCGTTGTGTTGCACGAATTCGCGGCCGGCCTGCACCTTGAAATCAGCGTAAGTCATGGCCCGGCGCATGATGCGGACTTCGTCTTCGTCCTTGACCAGGCGCAGGTCATCGATCAGGTCTCCGGCCACCACAATTTTGGCTTTCGGAGCGCCCAGACTTATTTGATGCAGCCGGCTGGGCTTAGGCTCCTCGATGCCGATGCGCGCCCGATCGAATCCGCGCTTGGCTACGCGCTCGAAGATCCAACACACCCGGTTCACCGGGCCGGGAAAATCGAAGTAGGATTCGTAATCCTTCACCCACCAGGTCTTGACCTGGTCAACTTCCAGCCCGGGAACGAACATCACCGGGTCGCCTGATTCTGGAATCAGCGCCGCCAGCGGGCGCTCGGTCGAGAGATGGAAATATCCGACGGTGTAAATAATGTTGGTCGCGTCCAGAAGGAGCAGAGCGTTGAGCTTGCGCTCTTTCATCTTCTGCTGCACCTGAGCAATCTTGCGCCGGTACCAGTCCGGTTCGAGGCGGTCGTGCGGACCGGGGTCCGGCATGGCGGTGGCCATGCGGAGGAAGCGCATTCGGCCCAACTTGCTCACATCGGTGGTGATACCGAGCGCTGCCACGCCGGAGAGCGTGCGCATGAACTGCCTTCGATTCGCCATGGGGCCTCCGCCTGGAACAAAGCCTGGAATTTTGAGCGACTCATCTTAGCTTACCTGGGCGCGTCCCGGCTCGACCGTCGCAGTCGGGCGGTATCGGTTCGGAATTCTGGGTGGAGCAGGCCCTCAGTCCTGCAATTTCATTGGAGAAAGCCTACTGCCCCTGAGCGGCTGGGCTCGCCACTCAGGAAATTCTTAACAGCCTTTCGTAGCGCCGGCGTCCCGCCGGCTGTCCGGCGGGCGTCTCGCCCGCCGCGCGTAAAACGCGGGCGTGCAAGAAACGCGGGCGAGGGCGCCCGCGCCACACGAGGGCGCCCGCGCCATACCAGAATCTGACGACTAGGCGCCAGAGCGTCCGATGGTGCGATATTCTCCGCGGTGATAGAGCAGGGGATCGCCTGGGCGCACCACGACTTCTTCGACTTCAGCGATGAAGATCGTGTGGTCGCCCGCATCCTGGGCGCTATGCAGCCGGCACTCGAGATAGGCCAGGGCGCCGTTGAGCACAGGGGTGCCGTGCGACGTGCGATCAAAGTGCGCTCCCGCCTCCTGTTCGGCATGGCGATGGTCCTGGGCCGGGCGGGCATAGTATTCGGAGATGATCTGCTGGTCCTGGGCCAGCACGTTTACCCCAAAACGCTTCCGGGCGTGGAGGTGAGCGTGAGTGCGGGCGCGATGGTCAACGCAAACCAGCACCAGCGGCGGGTCGAGCGACACCGAACTGAACGCGTTGGCGGTCATACCGTGAACTTCACCCTCATAGTCCACGGTGATCACAGTCACCCCCGTCGCAAAACTGCCTAGCGCGCTGCGAAATTCGGTTTGCGTGACGGCCATGTGCAAGCTGGAGCCCTGATGTTTCGTAGAGTTTCCGGCAGAGCCGAATTGCCGGTTCCGCCCTAAGAGTTTTACCACTAAACGCGTGGGCTTGGACAATTCAACCCGGACTGCAATTCAACGCAGTGCACGGCGCGGCGTTCCCAATCCCTCTCATGTATCATTCTGGTTGTTCATTTGTGCCGGGTCCGGGAGCGCAAGAAGACATGCGGGTGCAGGAAAATTCGCTCACCGCTTATCTCGACGAAGTGCGTGACGGGCTGCCGCTCTCGCGCGAGGGAGCTTGCCTGCTGCTGCGCTGTCCGGACGATGAACTCCCCGCCCTTCTCGCTGCCGCCCTTGAGCTCAAACAGCGATTCAAGCCCGGCGTCGTCACCTATTCGCGAAAAGTGTTCATCCCCCTGACGAACCTGTGCCGCGACTACTGCGGCTACTGTACCTTCCGCCGCGACCCCGGTGAACCGGGGGCACACACCATGACCCCAGACGAAGTGATGGAAGTCGCGCGCGCCGGCGAGAAGATGGGTTGCACGGAGGCCCTGTTCAGCCTGGGCGACAAGCCGGAACTGGCCTTCCCTGAAATGCGTGCGACCCTGCGCCATCTGGGTTACAACTCGACGTTGCAATATCTCGAAGCCATGTGCGAGCGGGTGCTGCGGAAGACTACCCTGCTGCCGCATCCCAATCCCGGGCTGCTGAGCGCCGAGTGGATCACTCGCCTGGCCGCGGTTTCCCCCAGCATGGGCCTGATGCTGGAGACTACCAACACTGCGCTGCTCGCGCCCGGCGCGGCGCATGACAACGCGCCCGACAAGCTCCCATCCAAACGCTTGCGAACTATCGAAGAAGCCGGCAAGCAGTCCGTGCCTTTCACCACCGGCCTGCTGATTGGAATTGGCGAAACTCCGGAAGACCGGGTGGACACGCTGCTCGCCATCCGCGAGCTGCATCGCCGCTACGGCCACGTCCAGGAAGTGATTATCCAGAATTTTCGGGTCAAGCCCGAGATTCCCATGCGCGATTGGGCGGAACCCACGCGGGGCGAGATGTTGCGAACCATTGCGGTGGCGAGGCTTCTTTTGCCGGAAGTCAATATCCAGGCGCCGCCGAATCTTTCCGCGCCTTATTACGACGAACTGCTCGACGCCGGAATCAACGATTGGGGCGGGGTTTCGCCATTGACCCCTGACTTCATCAATCCAGAAAGACCCTGGCCGCACTTGGAGCAGCTCAGGTCCCGCACGGAATCAAGAGGATATATTTTGCGCCAGCGCCTGCCGGTTTATCCTGAGTTCCTGACATCGCTTACTTCGCGGAGTGGATTGCTGGCCGAAAAGGTCCGGGCAGCCGCTGATCGCGAAGGCTACGCAGGGAGGGACAGGGCTGCATGATTGTCGTACTTAGTGGCGGGACGGGAGGCGCGAAGTTTGTGGATGGCCTGCGCCAGGTCGTTCCATCCAAAGACCTCACCATCATCGTGAACACCGGTGACGATCTGGAATGGTGGGGACTGTACGTTTCGCCCGATCTCGATTCCATCACTTACGTGCTGGCCGGGCTGCTCAGCAAGGAACGCGGCTGGGGCGTGAAGGGCGACACTTTCTTTTGCCTGCAGGCGATGGGCGACCTGGGAGAGCCCATCTGGTTTCATACCGGCGACCGCGATCTTGCCGTCCATCTGCTGCGCACGAAATTGCTTAAGCAGGGCAAGACGCTGTCTGAAGTCTCCGCGGAAATCGCGGCGAAAATGGGAGTGCAGGCCCGCATCCTCCCCATGAGCAACGCCCGTGTGGAAACCCGCGTGGATACACCCATCGGCGAACTCAGCTTCGAAGAATATTTCGTGCAGCGCTGGTATCAGGACCCGGT
>DATGYF010000261.1:0-6446 GCA_035298145.1 Terriglobales bacterium
GGTATTCGTCTTGCGCGACATGGAAGGGCTCTCCTTGGTGCAAACGGCAGAGGCGTTGGGCTTGAGTCTGACTGCAGTCAAGGCGCGATCCTTTCGAGCTCGGCTACAGCTTCGCGAACGATTGAGCAAATACTTCAGAAAAGCGGACGAAGTCCCGGACGTCGAGCCGCACTCCGGTCTCGCAGAGCCAGCCCAACTGGAGCGACACGATTGGTCCGAAGGAAGTTTTGGGACTTAAGCTACAAAGCCTCATCCTGCCTTTCTTCGGCACGATCGCACGTCGTGACTCCATTCCCAAACTCCGACATCCAATCTCCCGCCACAACTTTGTTACTCGAGAACCATGGTTAAGGATCAAATGTTGCCTCCCACTTGTCACAATCTTTTGACAGAGAATTGACCCCGTGTCTGTGTCGATTCTTGCCTGCACCGAATCAAATCTCTTATACGCACTGAAGACAGTCTTCAGGAACACACCGCGGTCATTCATCAGCAATCAGTAAAGGACCAAAGCACAAACAGGCTTCCTGGAGGAACTTGGGTCCGGCCCTGCTTGTGTCTGAAAGCCGTGGAAGGCGAATGTTCACGACCGACATACAACCAGCAACTAGAGATCAATATTCACGGAGAAACTAAACACAATGAAGCCAAATTTAAAGCTGCTGCTAAACAAGGCGCAAAGCCGCCTCACCAACAATCTTCGAACTGTCGTTCTCGCAGGCGTCGCTTGCGTGGCTGGTGTGCAACCGACGTATGCGCAGACCGTTGCTGCTGCCGCACAACGCTTCGTGGCGCCAACCGTGTTCCAGGCAGCCGGCACATCTGCGGCGTCGATTCAGAGTACTGTGGATCAGTTTCGTGCGGCACTCGGAGTCACCAACAACGGGAATAATCCCGGACAAGCCAGCGGACGCCGTGAAATCAACTGGGATGGCGGTAGCCCGACCAACGCGGCCACTTCTCTTAGCGGCACGCCCCTAACCGCGTTCCTGAATACTCGTGGCGCCAACATCACCACGCGCGGAAGCGGCTTTGTCCAAGCCCCAGCTTCGGGCCTGGCAGACACGTTTGGGAACTCGAGCTACGCCACGATCTTCCACGCATTCAGTCCGCTGCGGCTCTTTTCGCCGATCGGGAGTAACGTTACCGTTGTCGAGTTCGCGGTTCCGGGCAGTAATGGCAACACCCCAGCGACTACAACGGGGTTTGGGGTGGTCTTTACCGACGTTGACTCCCCGGATGGCAGCAGGCCGGACGACCGCACAGGAAACCGTCACGCCAGCACGGTGATCGAGTACTTCGGCACTCACGGCGAGTTGCTTTTCAAGAGCTTCGCGCCAGCTTCGCCGGGCGACGGAAACCTGTCCTTCCTCGGGGTTGTGTTTGACGATGCCCGTATCGCTCGAGTGAAGATTATTGCGGGTGATGCGGCGCCCGGGGCAAATGACGGCAGTGCGGACATCGTGATGATGGACGACTTCCTTTACGGAGAACCGACGGCTCTGTACTAAAGAAGAAGGATTCATCCTGTCAGGTGCGCCACTGCTCATAACTATCAGCACCTGCGGGTAAGACAGGCCGCCTCCGAGGAGATCGGCCCGAACAGCGTCCCGTGACTCAAACCAGGGTCACCAGGGACGCTTTTTGTTCTTGTGCCCAAAATACAAGGCTGCAACACTCCTGTTCCACTCCTTTCTTTAAGGCATTACTTCACGCGAGTGCAAACATCTTTTGACAATTAAATTACAGTGTCTGCGCATCAATCCTACCGACGCTGAATCAAACCTCTCAAAACCAGTTTCACTTCTTTACGCCGGGCTCTGAATGCAAGCTACGGGTGTTGAAGAAGTCGTTTTCGGAAATTAAGAACTGCAGACAGTTATGCTCACACTAAGTACCTGGAGAATCGGCAAGGTCGCCATTATTCACTGCGCAGGCAGGATTGTACGAAGCGATGCTGCTTTCCGGTTGCGCAACGCAGTCGCACAGCAAAGGGAAGCTCTGGTTGTCCTGCTCGATTTCTCGGGGGTGCAGGCATTGGACGGCGGTGGTTTGGGCATGTTGATATTTCTGCAGATGTGGACTCATGATCGCGGCATTCAGCTCAAAGTGTTTGATCCAGCTGACGGTGTTCGACGGAGCCTGGAACGCAGCCGCCCCGCCGCCGCCGCGGTTGAGATCGCAGCCACGGACGAAGTTGTATCACTATTGGGCTGGGGACTCGAGGAATTGTGGGCCAGGGCCCGAAGGTCGGCGTGACGCACGAAAGAAAGTCAATTGTCTCTCGATGCTTCTTGTAAACATTATTTGACAAATAAGTGACGCCCGCCGCACATCCGTATTGCCTGCGCCGAATAAAATCCGACAGACATACTGATTCCACGAAAATCTGAGAGGAGCTAAATGTATAAGGGAGACACGATCCAAGAGCTGGTCGCCGCGGTTGATGCGATCCGCGAGCACCGCTCCGGCAATGCGGTCGAGCAGGTCTTCACAAACCCACCGCACCTTGGAAGTAGTGACCACGACAGAACAGGCCATCTTGAAGCGAACCTGAGCCGGATCTCCATGGGGCGCGGTTGAAATTCGAGGGGAAACGGAACGCTGGAAAATCGAAAATGATCTCGTTAGCCAGTGGCCCGCGCATGACAAGACTGTGGCTGACACCACCAAGGTTGACGCAAAATCCCTAGAGGCTATCTCGCCTCTTCACATGACGTTGTTTGTTCCGGGCCCAACTCTCCGATCGCATCCCTGGATGATCATCGAAGTCGAGAATACTATCGAAGAGGGTGGCTGGCGTTCTTCTCTGAGGTTAGGGCGAGTAACCGCGCGGGCGCCTACCCTTGCGGGTAAGGGCGACATCGTTCGCGAGTCCAATGGCGTGCCCCACGACTTGATTCATGCGCGTTCTGCCTCACAAAATTGCGACATCTTTCTGACAAACAATTGACACCGCTCGCGCACCCATTCCCGCTGGGCCAGAATCCAATTCTCAAAACACACTGAAGAGAATTTCCACGAGCCGGCGGCGACTGAAGTTCACTGGGCAGGCCAACCAGGTTGCCTGGGAGAGTCGCCTGAGGGACGGCTGATTTCCGTCTGAAAGCAGCGGGCCAGAGCGCTCGAGGAGCACTCGAAAACAGTGATTACAGATTACACAAGGAGAACTATGAAGAAGTTTCTGTTGGGCACACTTGTCATGGTCGCCGGCCTGTTCGCACTGGCTTCTGGAGCTCGCGCGCAAACGGACGGCGCTGTCACGGTCAACATTAACCAGGATTTCATCGCAGGCGGGAAAGCATTGGAAGCAGGGACGTACAAAGTGTATCGGGGCTCGCCAGAAACAAGTCAGTGGCTGATTCTGCGCAGCAAACAAACGGGCGCCTCGGTCTTCCTTCTTCCCAGCACGCACGAAGGCGTCTTACTGGGCCAGCTCCAAGCGAAGCTGAGGCGATCGGGGAACTCGTATTACCTGAGCGAAGTGGCGACCGACCTCGGGGTTTACACTTTTCCCGCACCTCACGTTCTGGAGCAGACAGCCAAAAAGATCGCTCACGGCAAGATGGCTGCGTCGGGAAGCAATGGTGCTGAATCAGGACCAGCGACGGAGTAGCAGTAACAGCAAGAGCCAGGGCGCCCTGGCTCTTGTTGGTTTCCCAGGTGCCTGTATGCCCGGCAGCTGGACTTGTTCGATCTTAATGCGTCAACTGAAGCGCTTGCGCAGCCGGCGGTCTGGGCGACAAGTTGCTAAGCCGCCTTGGCATCACGGTTACGGTCTGGGCTGGCAACCAAATCTTGCCGAAGCTGCTCCATTTGTATGGAGGCTTCCTTTATCTGCTCGGCGTATTCGTGGCCTTGCCGTGGTAGAAATCCCCCGTAGTTATCGAGCAGCAGGCGGGCGTTGGCCTCGATGGCGGAGGTCTTTGATCGGGCCTGATTCGAAAGCGCAAACGTCAGTTTCTCCAGCTGCAAATCACGGATGGCCAGTGCTTGTTTGCTCTCGGCAGTTTCCTGTTCCAGCACTTGCCCGTGGTAGCGGACGAGTCCAAGCAGACATGCTGTCAATACAACCAGACACAAATTGGCCACAATGGTTTCCACCAAAGCCTTGCTTAAACTCGCGTTCTTCTCTCTATCGAGTCTGGCAGAATTGTTTGCCTCTGCTACCGACAACGAAGACAGAAGCCCGCGAGCTCGATCCATGTACTCCATGCCCTCGTTCGAATCCACCAGCATGAATGCGCGATGGCGGTATCCCTGTTGCCGCAAAGTAATGGACCGCTCCATCTCAGCCTGCTTTGAGCTGGCCAAAGACTCGAGCTGCGACTCCTGAGACCGTTCGCTTTCCTCCCGATTAGCGAGCCCCGCGCGAAGTCCGGCAAAATCGGTTCCGATCCTGCCCTTCGCCTCGGTATAGGGCTGCAAGTACGAAGGGTTCCCGGTGAGCAGATATCCGCGCTGACCAGTTTCCATATTGGTCAAGTCTTTCAGGACACTGGAAATGTCCGCCTGGATCGTCGAGCTTTCCAGTGTGCGCGCCGCAATGTGTTGCATCTGTTTTAAATGGTTGACGGCAAGATACGCATTCCACGCCATGAAAGCGAGGAGCGCAGGAGCCCCGATTTGCAGCAAAGCTTTTCGGATCATCTTATGTATGCCATCCTTCACGTAATGTTCAGAACGCCTTCAGCCTTGATTCGACTGGCTTTGCAAATCTCTACCGCAACCTTCGCGACTGCGTCACTCCGGTGGACCGGTCCTTCTGCTGACATCACCGAACTGGCAGCTACCGTGAACAGCAGAGCGTCCTCCTGCTTGTCGAAGTAAAGCACCACCTGATTCGCGGACATGTGCGTACCTCCTGCTGATTGCTCATGGGAATGATAGGCCGGTTGGCCACAAGAATGAGGTTATCTCTCTTGGTGCACGTCATGTTTCGTCAGAAAAGAGCCGGGTGAAAGTACTGAATTCTGTTGGCATGCTACATTTACCGAAATGCGCTCCGAAGTAGAGCAGGCTGTGGTCCTGTTGCAGCGCGGGGATGACGAAGCCCTGGAACGGGCCTTGGCCCTGCTCCAAAATACCGTGTTCTCTTTCAGCATGAAGGTCTGCGGCCAGCGCCAGGACGCGGAAGATACCATGCAAGAGGTGCTGGTAAAGTCTGTTCCGTACCTGCCTAAGTTCGACAGTCCCAGGGCGCTGGTAGTGTGGCTCTATAAGGTTGCGAAGAATCGTTGCCTGATGAGCCGGCGCAAAAGCAAGTTTGCTCCGAAAAGGGAAATTTCGCTGGAAGAACTGATGCCTGATCGGCAGGACCTGCAGCGGTCAGACGGTGCCAGGAGCGTAAACCCTGAAACAGTTGCCATCCGAAGCGAAGAGGCGGGCCGGTTACGAAAAGCAATTCACAAACTACCGCCGCAATATCGCATTGTTCTTGTCCTGCGAGATATGGAAGGTCTGACGGACGAAGAAGTCGCGGAGATTACAGGACTCCGTTCAGGAACCGTTCGGGTTCGTCTCCATCGGGCCAGGCTGTTCGTGCGAAAAGAATTGATGAAGCTGGGGAAGCCGCGCCCCCAGGGGAAGGTCGAAGCTGTCGCGCCTCGAGTTGTCGCCACCCAGCCGCCCAGGCCTCCCCGGTGCAGGGCAATGTTCGCCGAGCTTTCGAACTACCTGGATGAACAGCTCGATGACTCCTTGTGCAATGAACTCGAGAAACACCTCGACGGTTGTGGTCCCTGCAGGGCCTTTCTCGCCAGCTTGCAATCCACGATTGAGGATTGTCGCCGGTTGCCTGCCGCAGTCCCGGATCGTGTCAAGGCAGCGAAGTTGCGTAGCGATGTGATGTCTCGCTACGAACGGGCGATGGCAAAACGAACCTAGTGAGCATCGTGGCTCATTGATTTGCCTGAGGAGGGTTCCTGGACCTGCAACTGCGCTTCGATCTCGCGTTCCAACGACGAAATGTCAGTAGCGCCGATGTGCTTGGAATAAATACGGCCGTCGCGGCCGATCACGAACGCAATCGGCAGTCCAAGAACTCCTCCGTAAAGCTCGCCAATCTTCGCGTTTCCCATTACCACCGGGTAGTTGATTTTGAACTGCCGGTAGAAGTCGCGGACAGGCTCCGGACCATCGTCCATGGAAACGCCAATGATCTGGAAGCCCCGGTCGCCCAACTTTTTTTGCAGTTCGACGAAATGCGGGATCTCTTCCCGGCAGGGCCCGCACCATGTGGCCCAGAAATCCAAAAGGACTACCTTTCCCCGATAGTCTGAAAGTTTGAGCTGTTGCCCGGTCATGTCCGGAAGAGAGAAATCCGGGGCGAAGGGATGCTCCGCCGATGCGACTCTCCGGCTCGGAGACACCCCGTGGTGAGGATTCAGCAGATAGAGTCCAACCACGACGGCGACCGCCGCAATGCCGGCAATAATGATTTTCCG
>DATGYF010000262.1:0-5946 GCA_035298145.1 Terriglobales bacterium
ATCCAGAACGGTTCTCGCCTCTTCGAAGGCCTCCCCGCCAGGCTCTCCGTGTGGATGTCGCACGGCGACGAAGCGGTAGAGCTGCCCGCCGGCTTTCACCTGGTGGCAAGTTCTCCCAGTGCCGTGGCCGCCATCGAGGCTCCCGAGCGAAAAATGTGGGCAGTGCAGTTCCATCCCGAAGTGCGCCACACGCAGTCCGGCACCGACATTTTGCGCAACTTTGCGCTGGGCATTTGCGGCGCCCAACCCACCTGGACCGCGCAGCACTTCATCGATGCCACCATCGCCAGCGTGCGCCAGACTGTGGGCGATGGGCGCGCCATCTGTGCGCTCTCGGGCGGCGTTGATTCCGCCGTGGCCGCGACTCTGGTAGACCGGGCCATGCGCGACGAAAAGGGCGTTTCGCGCCTCACTTGCGTATTCGTCAACAACGGTGTCCTGCGCAAGAACGAGTTCGAAAAAGTGCAGCAGGGCCTGCGCGACAAGCTGGGCCTGCACCTGGTCGCGGTCGATGCCACCGATCGTTTCCTCGACAAGCTCGCCGGCGTGACCGATCCGGAGACCAAGCGCAAGATCATCGGCAACGAATTCATCGCAGTCTTCGACGCCGAGGCCCATCGCATCGAACAGGCGGAAGGCAAGGTGGAGTGGCTGGTGCAGGGCACGCTCTATCCCGACGTAATCGAGTCGCGATCAGTGCGCGGGCCGTCGCAGACCATCAAGACCCACCACAACGTGGGCGGCCTGCCCGACAAAATGAAGCTCAAACTGATTGAGCCGCTGAAAGATTTATTTAAAGATGAAGTCCGAAAGATCGGCCGCGACCTCGGCATGCCGGAAGATGTGCTGCAGCGCCAGCCTTTCCCGGGACCTGGTCTGGCCGTCAGAATCCTCGGCGAAGTTACGCCCGAACGGCTGAAGATCCTGCGCGAATGCGATGACATCGTGGTAACCGAAATCAAGAAAGCCGGTCTCTACACCAGGATCTGGCAAAGTTTCGCCGTCCTCCTCCCTGTGATGTCGGTCGGCGTCATGGGCGACCAGCGAACCTACGCCTACACCTGCGCCGTGCGCGCGGTCCATTCGGAAGATGGCATGACCGCCGACTGGGTCCCCCTGCCCCATGAGGTGCTGAAAACAATTTCCAGCCGGATTGTCAATGAAGTGAAAGGTGTGAACCGCGTGGTTTATGACGTCACGTCGAAGCCGCCCGGGACAATCGAATGGGAATAAATTGAGGCGTTTCCGACTGGCGGGCGTTACTGGAGTGGCAGTTCCGCGGTTTCCGAGGCTTGCGGAATCGGCTGCTCGCCGGCCAGCATCATGGATTCGCGCCAGTCGGTGTAGCGGCCGGAGACCATTACGTGGAACACCCACTGGCGGCGTTCTTCTTCCGGTTCGATCAGCCCTTGTTCTTTCAGAGGCCGCATATAGTCCTGGACCCACTTGATCTGTTCGCGGCTCAACCCGCGCCGCTGAATGTCCACCGTGACGCCTGCGAGATGTGAAGAAGCGATCTCGCCTTCGGCGGGCGCGGCATTGCGATTGTGGCGGCGAAGTTTCTTCTGCACCTTCACCGTTCGGACCGCCGAGTTCACCTGAATCGAGGTTTGAAAACGCTTGTAATAGGCCGCGCTCATGTCGTCGAGAAATTCACGCGTCCAGGGACGGCAATAGCGCCGGTCGGGATCGAGGCGCGGATCGAAACGCAGCGTGGGGCCGGCAACGATCGGGACCAGGTCCTCGCTGGCCTTCAGTTGTTCCAGTTCAGCATCGTCCTGAATACGGGGCAAGTCCATCCGGTCGATTTCATGATTCTGCAGCAGCAGAGATTCGCGGGATGGACGAAACACGGGATTCCAGCGCAGGCGGCGAAGGTGAGCACGACGGACTCGATGAGCGCGACGCGGCGCCACATAGCTGTGCAGAGCAAAAGCGGGCGCACAGACGGCAGCCAGCAAAAAGAGAAGTGTCGCGCTTTGAATCCTACGTTTCACGAAGTGGCCTTTAACATTTTCTGCCAGGTCTCAGGGGCGCTTGAGACAGGGGCGTATTCTAAACCTGAGCTGCACAAAAACAAGTGCTTTTTTAAGCCCGGGCGGCTCTGGAAGAACCGCCGGGCGTTACCCTTGGTTACTTAACTCGCGCTAACGGCGCGCCCGTGGTAACCGCTCGATGTAGCAGCAACCGTGATGCCAATCAGAGGGTAAGTAATTTACAAGAGGTTACGGGCCGAAAAGCCCTATGCGCGGGGCTTTTGGCGCTTCTGAATGACACTCTGTGGTCCGGCGATGACAATTCCCGACACGCCACTTTAGTGGGGTTACGAGTTCTCATTTTCTGAACAAATCACCAATCGCCTGTTTCATCACATCGCCGCCCACCTCGGCGATGGAGCGGGTCAGCGGGATGTCCTTGGGGCACACTTCGACGCAGTTCTGGGCGTATCCACATTCCTGAATGCCACCGTCGCCCATCAACGCCGCAAGACGCTCGCGTTTTAGCGCAGCCCCCGTGGGATGCGTATTGAAGAGTCGTACCTGGGAAATCGTGGCCGCGCCAACGAATCCGGTGTCTTCGTTGAACTGGGGACAAGCCTCCATGCAACAGCAGCAGGAGATGCAGCGGGAAAGCGGGTAAGCCGCTTCCTGTTCCTGCATGGTCATGCGCGGCCCGGAGCCGAGATCGTAGCTGCCGTCGATCGGGACCCAGGCCTTGACCGCTTTGAGATTGTCGAACAAGACGCTGCGATCGACAGCCAGGTCGCGGACCACCGGAAATTTAGAAAACGGCTCGAGCCGGATGGGCTGTTCGAGCTTGTCCACCAGGGCGGAGCAGGCCATGCGGGCGCGTCCGTTGATCAGCATGGCGCAGGATCCGCAGACTTCCTCGAGACAGTTGGAGTCGTAGGTGATGGGCGTGGTAGCTTTGCCCTCGCGCGTGACCGGATTGGCGGCGATCTCCATGAGCGATGAGATTACGTTCATGCCGGGGTGCCAGGGAATCTCGAATTCCTCCCAGTGGGGCCGGACGTTTGGGTTCGGCTGGCGTTTGATCTTGAAGAGTACGGTCTTGGAATTAGCCATGTGCTTTTAGCTCAAAACCACGTAGGCCCGGACGTCCTCGTCTGGGCGGGCGAGCACAGCTCGCCAAGGCTTCAATCTCCTCAAAACCTAAGCCGAGCTTTGCTCGGCCGGGCAGGTGGGACACCTGCCCCTAGGTAAATCATTTCACCGCGTCGTATCTTCTCGGCCTTGGCGGAATTAAAGAAACATCCACCGGCTCGAACTCAAATTTCGGCTCGTCAGCATCCGGGGCGAACGTTGCTTTCGTCGTCTTCAGCCAATTCTTGTCGTCGCGCTCGGGAAAATCGGGTTTGTAGTGTGCGCCCCGCGACTCGTCGCGCAAGCCGGCGCCCTGGGCGATCACGCGCGCCAGTTGCAGCATGTTGTAGAGCTGCCGGGCGAAGACCACCGACGTGTTCGCCCACTGGGTGCGGTCGCTCAGGTTGATGTGGCGGAAGCGCTCCAGCAGCCGGCACAGCTGGGCATCGGTCTCCTGAAGATTCTTGTTGTAGCGGATGACCGTGCAATTCTTCGTCATCAGGTCGCCTAGCTCGCGCCACAGTCTGAAAGGATTTTCGGTGCCGTCCGCTTTCATCAGGGTGGCGTTGTTTTCTTCCTGACGCTTGCGCTCGCTGTCGAAATAACCATTGCCCTGCGCAGCCTTAAGGTTGCGTGCGTGGTTCACAGCCGCAGGCCCGGCAATGAACCCGCCGAAGATGCAGGAGACCAGTGAATTGGCCCCCAGGCGGTTGGCGCCGTGGTACTGGTACTCGCACTCGCCCGCGGCGAAAATTCCGGGGATGTTCGTGGCCTGGGTGAAGTCCACCCACAATCCGCCCATGGTGTAGTGCATGCCGGGGAAAATCTTCATCGGCGTGTCGCGGGGATCGTCGCCAACGAACTTCTCGTAAATTTCCAGAATGCCTTCCAGCTTGCGATCCAGAATCTTGCGGTCGATGTGGGTGAGGTCGAGATAGACCATCGGCTTACCATCGATGCCGAGGTTGTGCTCGTACACCACTTTGTGGATAGCGCGGGTCGCGATGTCGCGCGGCACCAGGTTGCCGTACTTCGGGTACCACTCTTCCAGGAAGTACCACCTCTCGTTTTCCGGGATCGCCTTTGGATCACGTTTGTCGCCGGGAGTTTTCGGGACCCAGACGCGTCCGCCTTCTCCGCGGGCCGATTCCGACATCAGGCGCAGCTTGTCTTCGCCGGGGATGCAGGTGGGGTGGACCTGAATGAACTCACCGTTGGCGTAATAGCATCCCTGCTGATAAAGCGCCGATTGCGCCGAGCCGGTGCAGACCACCGAGTTCGTGGACCGGCCAAATATGGCGCCATTGCCGCCGGTGGCCATGATGATGGCGTCGGAGGGAAAGGTGCGGACTTCCATGGAACGCAAATCCATGGCGCAAATGCCGCGGCAAATTCGGTTGGAATCGAGCACGGCGGAGAGAAATTCCCAATGCTCGAATTTGCGGACCTTCCCTTCAGATTCGTAGCGGCGCACTTGTTCATCGAGCGCGTAGAGCAGTTGCTGACCGGTGGTCGCGCCGGCGAAGGCGGTGCGATTGAAGAGCGTGCCTCCGAAGCGGCGAAAGTCGAGCAGTCCTTCGGGTGTGCGATTGAACGGGACGCCCATGCGGTCGAGCAGGTCGATGATGCCGGGTGCGGCTTCGCACATGGCCTTGACCGGGGGCTGGTTGGCCAGGAAGTCGCCGCCATATACGGTGTCATCGAAATGCTGCCAGCAGGAATCGCCTTCACCCTTCAGATTTTTGGCGGCGTTGATGCCACCCTGAGCGCAGACCGAGTGTGAACGTTTCACCGGCACGATGGAAAACAGGTCCACGTGCCCGCCCATCTCAGCGATCTTGATGACCGCGGCAAGTCCCGCCAGGCCGCCGCCGATCACTATAATTTTCGGAGTCGATGCCATCTAGTTTGGATTTCCTATCGGACGCGATCTTACGGGTGCCACCGCGCCGGCAAAAGAATCATGCTTGTCGTTCTCGGGCCCGACCGGCTGCTGCGGCGTATTCAAAAACGAGCGCATGGTAAGCGCTCCCACCGTGATAAACAGCAATCCGATAAAGAAGCAGACGTAGCCGAAGCGGCGCCGGGCCGCGTCCCCGGTGGTGATGCCCCACTTGGCCGCGAACAGCCACAGGCCGTAGGCGAAGTGCCAGGAAGCGCAGAAGATCCCAACAGCGTAAAACGCTATGGCCCAGGTGTGCTGAAATTCCAGTTGCACTTTGCCGAAGGCTGCGTCGGGATGCGTCAGGATGTGCACTCCGCTGAAGCGCAGGTGCCAGGTGTGCCACACGATGTAGCAGAAGGCAATGGCGCCCGTCCAGCGCTGCAGGGTGAACATCCAGTTTCCGGCCCAGGGATAGTCGCTGACGTTGCTCTCGCCCCGGAACCAGATGTAGAAACCGTAAAGGGCGTGATACAGAATCGGCAGCCAGATCCCGAACAGCTCGAGGTAGAAGACAAAAGGGAAGCCGGACAGCAATTCCACTTGCTTGGCGTAGGCCCCGGGTCCGCGGGTAGCGAACGCGTTAGAGACAAAATGCTCAACCAGGAACGCCCCTACCGGAACGATGCCGCTCAAAGAATGCAGCTTGCGCAGCAGGAACGAATGGCCCTGGCCGGCGCGCAGCGGAGGGACGCCTTCATGCGTGTTTACTGGACCTGCAGGACTGGCGGTTGTCGCCACTGGACCCCTTGTGCTGTTAGAGATGACTGGAGAACCTTTTATTATCCCGGTGCGGGAGAAGAGAGTCAAGAACACCAGTTCTCGGTTCCCGGTTTTTAGTTCTTAGTCAGGTACCAGTCGAGGAACTGACGGAAGGCTGCGCCGCGGTGGCTGTACTGC
>DATGYF010000263.1:0-3884 GCA_035298145.1 Terriglobales bacterium
GCCTGCCGAATCCGGCAAAGCTGGCACCCATGCCGCAACCCACAATCTTTCCCACAATCGCGATCACCAGGAGGAGATTGAAGAACGCCAGATGCCCGCCCGCCTGCCACGCATTCACATCAAGCCCGATCGAAACCAGGAAGATCGGCCCAAAAAAAGAGTTGGTCATGGCTCGCAGTTCTTCAATGACACGCTCGTGAGATGGAGTGGAAGCCACGAAAAGGCCAGCCAGGTACGCGCCTGTGATTGCCGCCATCTTCCCCAGCGATTCGGCGGTGAAGGCCATCAGGAATGCAATCGAAAGGGCGGCTGCAACCTCCATGTGGTGGCCATGCATTCGAGACGCCTGTTTCATCAGCCCGCGTGTGAGAAACGGGCCGGCGGCAAACATTGCTACCAGACAACCAGTCATGGAACTTACCGGCATGACGAGGGCCTTCCAGTTGCCCACGCCACCACCTCCTGAATGCGCACTCACGGCGATGACTAGGGAAAGCACAATCAGTCCCAACACATCGTCAATAACCGCTGCACCCAGAATCGTGGAACCAGCCCGGGATCGAATCTGGCTGAGATTCATCAGCGTCTGCGCCGTGATGGTGACACTGGTAGCCGTCAGAATTGTCCCGATGAATAACGCCTCTCGCCAGCTGAACCCGAACCATCGAGAGAGCAGGTAACCGCTCGCCATGGGCAGCACCACTCCGCCGGAAGCCGCCCAGAAAGCCGGTTTCACGGCGCGCTTGGCCATCTGGATGTCGGTTTCCAGGCCGGCCACGAACATGAGTACCACTACTCCAAGCTGAGCCAGAACCTTGAAGACGCCGCCTACCGAGGCACCACCTTCGCCCGGAGTCGCCAGCCAGTGCATGTGCCAAATGTTGAGCGCGCTGGGACCCAGGATCACTCCTGCCAGTAGTTCGCCCAGTACCGCGGGCAGCCCAAGGCGAGACGCGAGAGAACCGGCAGTCTTCGCCGCCGCGATCAGCAGGGCGATGAACAAGAGTATCTGGAGCGAAGTGCTCATCGGCCTCCACGAACCCGGACAGGCCGTACCGGACTTCTGGGGGCAGAGCGCAACGTTGAAATCGCGATGGCCAGCCCACAACCGGCAATCACGGGAAAGACAGGGGCATGCCCCAGGAGTACGAGGAAAAGCCCGACGATCACAGCCCAGGACCAGGCCATTCGCTGTTTCTTCAGGATTTCGAGCAGCGTGTCAAACATGTGTGCCTCCTCCCGTTTACCACCGAACATGCAGCAGAAGAGCTCCGACGGCTGCCGCCAGGCCACTGCCTGCGAGAAACAATCCAGGTTTACTGTACGGTTTGTTAAACCAGGGCCGCGCGATTCCATTACGCTCCCGGGCCCGTTCTTCCTTAAGCAACTGGGCCAGCATCTTGCGTTGCTCCAGGGTGCTCACGCAGCGCAAGGCCTGTTCTGCAGCGGCATAGCCTTTCTGCGGAATGCGTAGTTTGAAGTTGAGCTGCGCCAGCGTGTAGTGGGCCGCGAAACTGTCGGGCTGGAGTTGCGCGGCAAGTTCGAGATGATCAATTGCCGGATAGATTTTGTTGCTCAAGGCATTGGCGAGGCCCAAAAAAACGTGGGCCTCGCTAAACGCTGGAGCCAGTTCGGTGCTCCGGGAGAGCACAACCAGCGCCCCTCCCGAGTCACCCAGTTGCAGCAGTTCCACTCCCCGCTGGAAGCACTCGACGGCTTCGCGAGGCAAGTCCAGTGCCGCGGGACATTGCCAGGTGAGGGAATGCCCCGCTAGCTCGCCGTTCACCGGGAATGCGTTGGTCATCATGCGGTCTCCCGCGCAACCTGCAAGCCAGCTTTGAAGTCGCTGGCCGCTGCGCCCGCGTGCGTCGTGTCCGGCTTCAGGACAAACTCGGGATAGCATAAGGCTCCCATTTCCGGGATGTCCAGGCCTTCGAGTTCATCGGCCGCCGCGGACCGCTGACCGATGATGAAGTGAATCACCATGTTCGCGGTATAAGAAAGCGAGAAGACAAAGCCCAGCAAGGTCGCCACGCCGATCAACTGAGCCACCAGTTGGGTAGGATCTCCGTAAAACAATCCCTTGACGCCGTTAGTGCCATCGGCAAACAGACCGACCGAGATGACTCCCCAAAGCCCGTTGGTGCCGTGGACCGAGATGGCGCCGACTGGATCATCCACTCGCAGAACACGGTCAACGAATTCGACGCTGACGCAAACCAGCAAGCCCGCGACGAACCCAATGATGACGGCTCCCAGGGTGTTGACGTAGCCGCTGGGAGCGGTAATCGCCACCAGGCCCGCTAACAGGCCGTTGCCGGCCATGGAGGCGTCGGGTTTACCGTACTTGATCCACATGTAGAGGAGCGCGCCAAATGAGCCAGTACATCCTGCGAGCATGGTGTCAACGGCGATGGTACCGATGCGCAACGCCCCGGAAGCGCCGAGCGTGCTGCCGGGGTTAAATCCGAACCAGCCGAAGGCCAGGATGAAACAGCCGGTCAGAACAATCACCATGTCATGTCCGGGCATGGCGTTTGACGATCCATCGCGGTTGTACTTGCCGATGCGAGGACCCACGATGAGAGATAAAGCCAGTGCCGTGATGCCACCCACCGCATGCACCACACCGGAGCCGGCAAAGTCGGCGTAGCCGGCGCCCAGCCCGTAATTGGCTCCCAGCTTCGAAAGCCATCCGCCGCCCCAGGCCCAGTTCGCGAACATCGGGTAAGTGATTGCGCCCAGGAAAATAGAGGAGACGCAAAAGGCCACATACTTCCAGCGTTCGGCCGCTGCGCCTGTCACGATCGTCAGCGCGGTATCCATGAAGACCATTTGAAACAGGAACAGAACCATCACCCCGACGTCATAGGTCGCGCCGGAGAGGAAGAATCCCTTGGTTCCCCAAAGGCCCCAATCGTGTCCCAGCAGGTGAATAGTGAACTCATGGTTAAGCGGGTTGATGCCACCCAGCATGGCCGTACCGGCAGCTCCGCCCATCTGGATGGCGTATCCGCAAACCCAGTAGGCGAACAGACCGAAACCATAGACCATGAAGTTCATCATCATGGTGTGGTTGCCATTCTTGGCGCGGCACAATCCGGTTTCAACGATGGCGAAACCGGCCTGCATGAACATGACCAGAAAGCCGGTGACCAGGGTCCAGACAAAATTGATCGCGATGCGATTCTGGCCCGCCTGGTTCACTAGGTCCACGAGGGTGAGCGGTTTGGTTGGATCGGCGTGGACCACATCATTCGCGGTTCCGGTCTTGGTGCCGCTGGGATCGCCTGCGGCCTGATCGTCGGTGGAAGGTCCACTGACATTTAGTGGTGCGTCCACAGCAAGCGGTGGAGGTGCGGGGGTAGCCGCGGGGGCGCTGGGCGCAGCCGCTTGCCCCTGGGCCCAGGCCGGCAGACCACATACGAGCAGCGCGACTATCGCCGCCCACAGATATGGTTTCAACCAAGTGCAACGTTTCATTCCGTGTCTCCTCGTGAGGTTGAACGCGATCGTGATGGTTCGCCGCGCCCTCGATGTCTTAAAGTATTCCGCCGGGCCGCACTGTCTCTCTGCTCTCTACTGTTTCCAGACAGCTTCTTTCTGATGGGCCTTGTTCAGCACACCCAGAATCGCGACCAGCGTGATGCCGATCCCCAGGATGCACAGGAACATCCTCATCCCGGTGGACGATGTCATGTTGAGCGCGACAACCGGAAGCAACCATCCGAAAACTGCCAGCAAAACTCCGACTAGCTTCATGTGATCTCCCTCTTTGTTGATCTACACCGCTTTGATCTTGTAAAAGCCGGCCGCGGAGGCAAACAGCAAACCCGCCCCTACGACGGCAAAGACGATGCCCAGCACGCCCCCGCTGTGCAAAC
>DATGYF010000264.1:0-3952 GCA_035298145.1 Terriglobales bacterium
GGCAAGGTGCGGCTTGATCTGCAGGACGAAATCATTCGTGAAACCTTGCTGACCCGGAGCGGGGAACTGGTCAACCCGCGGGTGCGGGAGTTTTTCTCTCAGCCCGCGCTGGTTTCCGCGGGCGGAAATTAGATTTCGGCATTTCCGTCAGGAAATTTATTTGGAGTGGAGGAACAATGAGTTCCACGCTGATCAACGGCCTGTTCGTTTTCATGTTGGCGGCATTCATCGGGTTTGAAGTCATCCGCCGGGTTTCACCTTTACTTCATACCCCGCTGATGTCGTTGACCAATGCCCTTGACGCCATCGCGGTGGTGGGCGCCATCGTGCTCGTCGGCCGGCACGAGAGCAGGCTTTCCTATATGCTCGGCATGCTGGCCATCATCGCCGCCACCAGCAATATCGTCGGCGGCTTCCTGATTACCGACCGCATGCTCAAGATGTTCCACAGCAGCCGGCCGACCAAGCCATGAACACGCTGCCCGTTACCCAGCCCGTCATCGAAATCACCTACCTGGTTGCCAGCGTCCTTTTCATTCTCTCGCTGAAATGGATGAGTTCGCCGAGCACCGCCCGGCGCGGTATCTGGGCCGGTGAAATTGGCATGCTGCTGGCCATCGCCGGCACCTTGTTGCAACACGGCATCGTTGACTACCTGGGGATTGCGATCGCCCTGGTCATTGGGACCTGCATCGGGGTTCCTCTCGGCCTGGTGCAGATGACCGCTGTTCCCCAGCGGACCGCGCTCAGCCACGCTTTCGGCGCGCTCTGTGTCACGCTGGTGGGCACCGCCGAGTTCTATCTTCGAAGTCCAGGCATCCCCCGCTTTACCATGGCCGTCCTCTCCGCTGAGGTTATCCTCGGTTCGCTGACCTTCACCGGCAGTCTGATGGCTGCGGGAAAACTGCAGGAGGTCCTGCCGCAGCGCCCGCTCACCTATAAAGGCCAGAACCTGGTCAACCTACTATTTCTCGCCGTCGCGGTGGCTGGAGCCGGCTACCTCGTCCTGCACCCCGGCGCGAAGCAGGTGTTTCCGGTGATGATGGGGATTTCGCTTCTCTTCGGAGTGCTCATGATCATCCCGATCGGCGGGGCGGACATGCCGACCGTCATCTCCCTGCTCAACTCTTACGCAGGATTGTCCGCAGCGGCGATGGGGTTCGTGGTGGACAGCAAGCTCCTTATTATTGCGGGTGCGCTTGACGGTTCTTCGGGTTTCATCCTGTCCGTCATCATGTCGAAAGCCATGAATCGTTCGTTCGGCAATGTCCTGTTCGGCGCCTTCGGCCAGGTCCAGCCCGCGGCTGTGGCCGGGCAGGAAGCCAAGACGGTGCGCAGCGCGACCGCGGAAGAAGCCGCCGCCATTCTTGCCGCCGCCAACCGGGTCGTCATCATTCCAGGCTACGGAATGGCGGTGGCCCAGGCGCAGCACAAAGTGCGGGAGCTCTTTGACGCGCTGAGCAAGCGCGGCGTGGACGTGCGCTTCGCCATCCATCCCGTGGCCGGCCGCATGCCGGGCCACATGAACGTGCTGCTGGCCGAGGCCGACATTCCTTACGACCGACTGGTTGAGATGGACGACATTAACGGCGAGTTTTCACAGACCGATGTTGCCCTGGTGATTGGCGCCAACGACGTCACCAATCCCGCCGCCCGCACCGATTCCTCCAGCCCCATCTTCGGCATGCCCATTCTCGACGTGGACAAGGCCCGCACCGTCATGGTCATCAAACGCAGCATGAGCCCAGGCTTTGCCGGCATCGACAATCCTCTCTACTATCTTGGCAAAACGCTTATGCTCTTTGGCGACGCCAAGTCGTTCGTCAATGACATCGTTCGCGAGCTGGCCGGCGGCGGCCATTGAACTGGTTGACATTCACGATTGCCCGGCGAAAGCCGTATTGGATCGCTTGGAGCCTGGAGGTTTTTGGTGAGCCGAAAACAAATCGTATGGTTACCAGTTGTAACCGCCGCCGTCTTTCTATTTGCAAGTGAAGCGAATCATTCCTGGGCGACCCCCGCGGCCGTGCCCCTTGGAATATTCGAGGATCATGCCGATGTCGGTACGGTCTTGCATCCGGGCTCCGTTGAATATGACGCTTCGAAGCAAACCTACACCCTCAGCGGCAGCGGCGAGAACATGTGGTTTGCCGCCGATGCCTTTCAGTTTGTCTGGAAGAAAGTTTCGGGCGATGTCACCTTGACCGCCGACATTTCGTTTCCCACCAGCACCGGAAATCCGCATAAGAAAGCCGTGCTCATGCTGCGGCAGAGCCTCGACGCCGATTCCGTATATGCCGACATCGCGCTGCATGGGGTGGGGATGACTGCACTGCAATATCGCGATGAAAAGGGAGCGATCACACGAGAGATTCAATCGAATCTGTCCGGCCCCAAACGGTTGCGTATCGCAAAGCGGGGCGATTACGTGTATATGGCGCTGGCCGCTGCCGACAGCGAGCCCGAGGTTGCGGGCGGTTGGCTGCGCGTTCCTCTGCAGGGAGCCTTCTACGTTGGCATCGGCGTGTGTTCGCACGATAAGGATGTCGTCGAAAAGGCCGTATTTTCGAAAGTAGATTTAGCCGCGCCGGCATCCACCACGGCCAAGCCCGCGCTGTACAGCACGCTCGAAACAGTAGCAGTCAGCTCCGGGGACCGGCAGGTGGCGTATATCGCGCGTGAGCATTTCGAAGCCCCCAACTGGACCCGCGATGGCTCTTCTTTCATCTTCAACAGCGACGGCCATCTCCTGCGACTGCCCGTGGGCGGGAGCAAACCGGAAGTCATCGATACGGGTTTCGCCACGCGCTGCAACAACGATCACGGCATTTCCCCGGACGCGACTCAGATCGCCATCAGCGACCAGTCGCAGGAGGACCACCGTTCGCTCGTCTATATCGTGCCGATTGGCGGCGGCACTCCCCGGCGCATCACGAAGAACTCGCCTTCGTACTGGCACGGCTGGTCGCCGGATGGAAAAACCTTGGCGTTCGTGGGTCAGCGCAGCGACGAATTCGACATCTACACCATCCCTGTCGCCGGGGGCGAAGAAACGCGTCTGACTACTGCCAAGGGTTTGGACGACGGTCCGGAATATTCTCCTGATGGAAATTTCATTTACTTCAACTCCGAGCGTACGGGCAGCATGCAGATATGGCGCATGCACACTGACGGCAGCCAGCAGGAGCAGGTCACAGCAGACGAGTTCAACAATTGGTTTCCGCATGTCTCGCCCGACGGAAAGTGGATGGTGTTTCTCTCCTACGACCATAGTGTGACCGGGCATCCCGAGAACAAGGATGTGACGCTTCGCCTGATGTCGCTCAGTGACAAGAAAATTAAGCTGCTGGCCAAACTCTTCGGCGGGCAGGGAACAATCAACGTGCCTTCCTGGTCACCTGACAGCAGGCAGTTGGCCTTCGTGAGCTATCAGCTGATTCCGGACGAGTCTAAATAGGCTCCTCGGGTTGCGTTCGTCTGTCATTTCCACTGAATGACCCCGGCCTCCCGGCAGGCATCGAGATAGTCGCTCACCAGTTGCACCGGCAGAGGGCCGTACTCGGCTGATACCGCATCCCGAATCTCTCCCACGGTTCGTTTGCCATCGACAAAGTTTACGATCTCGTAGGCATAGAGTTCCGAGAGATCCTGCACGTTGAGTAGCGATGTTGCCTCGCTGTTGAGCACCTTCACTTTCGCCAATCGCTCGGGCGAAAGGCGTGCCTTAAGAACATCGTCGTTCTGATAGGTAAGCGGTCCGAACTCGCCGACGCGAAGCGGAGTCTTCTGCGCTGCCGCGTCCCCCGCCCAGGGTGCTTTCGGTTCTGCACCCTTTGCTCCTCGAGCCCGCGCCTGACTATCGATCCAGGAATTGAAATTTGACACCTGATCTGCAAGTGCTTTCTCCTGGGCCGAACCATTCGCATCGGAGCCGGCAAACTTCAGCAGTGAC
>DATGYF010000265.1:0-3106 GCA_035298145.1 Terriglobales bacterium
GGCCACCAGGGGGTTGGCGACACCAGAGCAGCCCGGCCCATTGGCCCCGTTACACAGGTCATACGTGACTTTGAGATTGATAATGTTGTCGGCTACCGGCGCCGGCCTTTGGCCGTTGACCTGGCGCATCAGGCGCGGGGGCTGGCTGGTCGCCGCCGCAGGGACCTCGATGAAATAAGTGACCGCCCAGATGCGGGTACCAATGGTGGCCCCCCCGCCTATGATGGACTTGATGTTCCCACTTGCCGCTCCCGTCTGGTTGATCTTCAGCGGGTCTCCATCGGCGAAACTGATGTCAGTGCTGGTACCTGCTCCGGGCGCGATGCCGGTGACTTCGCCAACTGCGCTGCCCAGATTGTTGGTAAACAGGATCAGGTCCCCAACTTGAATTCCGGTAGGCGACTGAATGGCCGGAAAACCCACTGGTAGAGGAACGGGCGGCGTGAATGTGACCATATCTCCCAACGGGTTCGCGGCTGGGATCGCGGTGCTGTACTGATTCAGCGGAAAAGCGTAGTCGGCGTACACGACTGTGATCGCGTCCGATGCTGTCCCCGTGGCCGCGATCGTGGCCGGCCCGCCCAGTTCAATGCCATTGCCCGCTCCTGGGATAATTCCGTACATGAACTTACCCGGGTAACCATTGTTGGCCAGCCATGCCTGGGTAGGATCCACGGCAAAGAACGAAGCGGTTGACCCGGCGCCCGCGGGCAGCGACAAGCCGCCGGAGGGCAGGCCGGAACCGGCCATGCTCACGTCCTTGGCGATCAGGTTCAGTGCGGCGCGAACGTTCTGCTGCATCTCGGAGGACTGGCTTACCAGCCGTGTCGCGTCCATTCCGTGCTTGAACAGCTGCGCCGTGGCGGCCAGAACGATCAGGCCCAGGGCAACGGCGATCAGCACTTCGACCAGACTGAAGCCGCGGATTTTTCGTCGGGTGGATCTCATCCTTACTCCTCAGCGGAACGAAGCAATCAAGGCCTGCACCTGATAAGTCTTGAACCAGCCCTGCGGCACCGGGTAACGGACGCTGACCGTAATCTGCCGCACGTTGGGATTTCCCGGTACGTTCGCAATCTGTACCTGCCTTGTGAAATTGCCCAGATCAATCAACACGTCTTCGGAAGTGTTCGTGATCGCTCCGCTGGCTCCCGGCAAGCGCACGGGGGCGGCGGCAACATCGTCGGCGGTGTTATCCAGGCCGTCCGGGCCAGCGTCCATCATGGGCGTGAAGCCCACTTTGAATATTCCGTTGCCCGCGCCCACGTTCTGGATCTGGTTAAACGTGAGCTGACCGGTTTGGCGCGCGGTGTAAATGCTCTCCACCGCTTCTGCCGCCTTCTGACGGGCGATGCTGTCGTTCTGCACCGAGGTAGTGCTGCTGAGGGCCATGGCGAAGGTCGCCAACACCGCTAGCAGTCCAATCATCAGCACCACGATGGCGATGAGAGTCTCGAGCAGGGCAAATCCCTTTTGCGGGCGTTTCCTTGAATCTGACATGTGGTTACTCTTGCTCATTGTTGAAACCATTGGGGCCCTCCGGGACTGGACAGAAGGCGCCATCCTCGGATTCTTCCGGTGGCTCCGTAAAGAGTGACCGCGCGCGCGCTGTACAGGTCTCCGGGCCGCAACACGTAAACAATCCCGCTGTTCCAGTTTCCGTTCACGTCATGCGCCGAACCGTCGGGCATGAACATGACCTGGTTCTTGATTCCGCCGCCGGCCACGCCCTGGTCAAAATCGATGGCCAGGACCCCATTGCCAAAACCATCGGGCACGGTGGCCGCGGTATTCGGCAACCCGGCCATGACCTGCATTTGCATGTCGGTGGGCAGCGAGATGTTCGAGATCTGCGCCGCCGAGGAGAGGGCGGTCCCCGCATCCCAGCGAAAAACCTGGATACTCTGTGCTGTCGGTGCGCCCAGCGGGGTGAGAGCGCCGGCCGGTGCGGCCACGCCGAAGCATACGATGTATTGCTTGCGCTCCGCGATAGCGCGTTGACGGGCCACCCGGAGGGGCATCAGCAGGTCTTGATACGCCTGGTTCGCCCGGGCGTCTTTCAGGGCTGGCTGCACCGCCATGAAAGAGATCCCGCTCACGATCAGAATCAGAACGCACACGATCATCATTTCAAGCAGGCTGAAGCCGCGGGCGCCGCGTCGCCTGATCGGAGCGCTGTGCGATAACTGCATTCTGTGATCCACTCTCATTCCCGGACCAGCCTCCATTGCCGCCGCATTCAGCGACACCCCTGACCACAAGCCTTTTTGGGAGAGAATGGCGGGGAGCGAGGCTCCCCTTGCAACGATCAATCGTAGGGCGACTGCACGACAGCGTCAAAGCACCAGAGTCACACGACGCAAGGGATGTTTTCATACTTTGGTAAGTAACCAGTCTCAGGTTACTGACAGCCGGTACCGGCTCATCCGAAGCAATTTCCGGAATCGGGAGTGCTGGAGGTCTTCCGACCCCGAATGAGCCTCAGGGGCCAGGGCCGCTGCTCAATGCGGCACTGGAGCGGCCCAGCACGATCGACTGCCGGGGCCGGCTAGGGCTGACCGCCGGCAGATTGAGCGTAGCGGCCGAAGCCGCCGTGCGGGGCGCGGGGTGCAACATGAGCCGGCAAGTCAGAGCGAATTTGAGCACGGTGATCGGGCATGGGCAGCGGCAATTTCGCAGAGTCGTCGATCCCCACTCCCGAAGCCTGCATCAGGTCCCGAATATCCATGCAATAGATGATGCAGAGGCTCATTATCTTGGCGATGTGCCGCGGCAATTTGCTCATGGCTTCGTAGTCGGACAGCAAACCCAGAGCGATTGCGTGTTCCTGATTCCCCAGAATCTCCGCGATGGTGCGAGTGAGGTCATGTGCTGCCCGGAAGGTCAGCCCGGTGCGTGCGCGAGAGATTCGGAGCAATTCCGAAAACCGCAATCTCCCGTCACCGCAAGGCAGTGCAGGCGATCCAGACTCCGTCCGCCCGGCGCTGTATGGCAAAGTCGTGGGAGCAGGGCAGGTATCCACCAGGCCAAGAATGCGCGCCTCCGCCGGCAGACGGAGCGGCCAGTTTCCCCCGGGCGGCCGGCAGGGCAGGGGCACGATTTGCTG
>DATGYF010000266.1:0-5269 GCA_035298145.1 Terriglobales bacterium
GCTCCAGAATTCCAATGATTTCGCGATGCGTGACTCCCTCGAAGGCGCGCTCCTGCACCACGGTCTCAATCATCTCGCGTTCGCGTGGCGTGCACCGTTCCAGCGCGTGGATGACCGCCATCGTGACCTTGCCTTCCCGCAGGTCGCTGGCCACCGGCTTACCCAGGACTCTCTCCGACGCGGTCAGATCAAGCACGTCGTCCACGATCTGAAATGCCATTCCCAGATCGCGTCCGTACTGCCCCAGGCTCTCTTCCTGTTCGGGCGTGGCCCCGCCCAGAATTGCGCCCATCCGCATGCATACCGAGAAAAGACAGGCAGTCTTGCGGAAGATCAGATCAAAATGCTCATCGAGCGAGATAAGCTTGCCCAGCTTTTCCATCTGCAGGAGTTCGCCCTCCACCATCTGCTGGGTCAATTCGATGAGCGTGTCGAGAATACGGAAGTTGCGCTCCTGGACCGCGACCTTGAAGGCCTGCATGTAGAGCCAATCGCCGGCCAGCACACACTTGGAGTTGCCCCATTGCGTGTTGGCCGCGGGCCGGCCGCGCCGGGTCTGGGCTTCGTCGATAATATCGTCGTGCACCAGGGTGGCAGTGTGAATGATCTCGACCACCGCGCCCAGGCGGATGGCGCCGCGTCCCTGGTAGTTGAATAATTTAGCGGCCAGCAGCAACAGCGCGGGACGGATGCGTTTGCCTCCGCCATTGCGCAGGTATTCGCCAATCTCGGTGATGGCTTCGACGCCCGAAACCGTGTCCCGCCCGAACTCGCGTTCAATGGCGGCCAGGTCCTCGCGCAGGAGTTCGAAGAACTCTTTTCCGTTGATGGCGGCGGGCATGCTCACTAGTTTGTCCGGTAATTCGTAAACTGCATGTCGATCCCGAAATCCTTCTGTTTCAGCAGTGCGATTACCGCCTGCAGTGTGTCGCGGTCCTTGCCACTCACCCGAATGAGGTCTCCCTGAATCGATGCCTGCACCCTGTTTTTCGAACCCTTGATCAGCTGCACAATCTCTTTGGCCTTCTCCATCGGGATGCCCTGCTGCAAAGTGATCTTTTGCTTGGCCGTTCCTCCCAGGGCCGATTCAATGACGCCGTGAGTGAGACCCTTCAACGGCACGCCGCGCTTTGCCAGCTTTTGCTGCAGGATGTCGCTTACCGACTTCAACTTGTATTCGTCGATGGAATGCAGCACGATCGCGTCTTTCCCCTCAAGCTCGATCTTGGACTTCGAGTCCTTCAAATCAAAGCGGGTGTGAACTTCTTTCGACGCCTGCTGTATGGCGTTCGAAACCTCTTCCAGATCGATCTTGCTCACAATGTCAAAGGTGTTTTCGGGCATGTTCGCAGCGCCTTCTGAGATCTATGAAAATGTAACCTCTGAGGGTACCAGAAGAAGCGGCTTCAACGCCGCAGTTCTTTGCGGTCGGCGGAGTGTTGGTCAACTGGGTTGTTTGCTTTGCGTCCTTTGCGGCTTCCTTAGCGTCCTTTGCGGTAAAGGAATTTGACCTCGCCGATATCATTCAAATCCTAAACCGCAAAAGACGCAAAGAGCCGCAAAGGACGCCACCTGAAATTGGAACACTATCTTAGTTTCCTGGGGATTCAGTCAGTTTGAAAAAGCTATAGAAGTTTTTGGCGGTTTGCCTGCCCACCTCGTCCGTCGAGAGCCCGCGTAGTTCACCCAGTTGCCTGGCTACTTCTTTGACAAACACTGGTTCATTGCGCTTGCCGCGATACGGCACCGGCGCCAGAAAGGGGGAGTCAGTTTCGATCAGCAGGCGTTCCAGCGGGACTTCTTTGGCCGCATTGCGGATGGGCTGAGCCTTGGGAAAGGTAACGTTGCCGGCGAAGGAAATCATGAAGCCCAGATCGAGTGCCCGTTTAGCGTAAGGCCAGGTGCCGGTGAAGCAGTGCAGAATTCCTCCCAGACCGCCGGCCTTCCAATGCTGTTCCAGAAGACGGAGACAGTCATCCCAGGCGTTATCGCTCCCGGCGGAAGGCCGGCAGTGGATCACGATCGGCAGCTTGGCCGCGCGCGCCAACTCCATCTGTCTCAGGAAAACTTGCTGCTGCAATTCGCGCGGTGAGTGATCGTAAAAATAATCCAGCCCAATTTCGCCCCAGGCGATGACCTTGGGCCGCCTCGCCAGTTGTTCAAGCTCCTGAAAGTCGGCATCGGTAGCCAGTTTGGCTTCATGGGGATGAATTCCGATAGTGGCCAGTATGAATTCGTGCCGTTCAGCCAACTGAATGCCGCAGTCCAAAGAGCCGGGACCGGTGCCACTGCCAATGGCGACAATCTTCTCAATGCCGCCATCGCGCGCGCGGGCGATCATGATCTCGCGGTCGGCGTCGAACTGCTCCATTTCGAGATGAGCGTGGGAGTCTATGAACACGGTCGTTGGTCGTTAGCGGTGCCTGTGTGGACGGGTCTCCGACCCGTCCGGGCCGAGCGAAGCTCGGCTGGTTTCGATCTATTTCAATCTCGTTCCCACCGGCACATCCTCCAAAAAGGCCGCCAGCACAGGCTTCCCGCCTTCAGGGGAGGCCGCCACGATCATTCCGTTCGATTCCAGTCCGCGCAATTTCCGCGGTGCCAGGTTCACGACGATTACGACCTTGCGCCCAACCAGGGTCTCCGGCGCGTAAGCCTCGGCGATTCCCGCCACCACCTGCCGCACTTCAGTCCCGAGATCCACTTCCAGGCGCAGCAGTTTGTCGGCGCCTTTTACCTTTTCGGCGACTTTCACCTGGCCCACGCGCAGTTCGACCTTCGCGAAATCCTCGATGCTGATCTTGCCATCGGGCACGGTGGCGGCGGGTTTGGGCGCGGTTACATTCGCCGGTGCCGCGGGCGTGTCAAGGGTCTTCACTCTTGTTTCTTCGGCCGGCTTTTCTTCGACGGCCGTCGTAGCGCTGCGTCCCTGCTCTTCCATTTTCTGCATCCTTTCAATTGTGCTCTTGTCGGCGCGCGGAAAGACGGACTGGACCTCGCCGAGCCGGGTCCCCAACTTGAGCTGTCCCCATTGCAGTTCCGACAGAGGAAACTTCCGTATATCTCCGAGGCCCAGCTGTCCCCAGATTTTCGCGGTGGCGTCCGGAATTACGGGATGGGCGAGCGCGGTCACGATGCGCAAAGCCTCGGCGCTGGTGTAGAGAATAGTGGCGAGGCGCGAACGGCTTTCATCGTCCTGCTTCTCGCCCAGCGCCCAGGGCTGGGTCTCGACAATATATTTGTCCACCGCCCCTACCAGGCTCCACGCTACTTCGAGGGCCCGCGAAAACTGGTACTGATCGAACAGGCGGTTGAACTCAGCTATCGTCTGCCGTGCCGTGTCAGCGATGGCATGCTCTTGCCCTGTAAGAGTTGCGGCCCGAGACGGATAAGGTACTTCGCCCTTGAAGTAGCGCGTGATCATGGTCAGCGTGCGGCTGGTCAGATTGCCCAGTCCGTTCGCCAGATCGGCGTTGTAACGTTGCACCAGGGCGTCGAAAGAAAACGATCCGTCCTGCCCGAAGACGATTTCGCGCAGCAGAAAATAGCGCAAGGCGTCGCAGCCAAGCACATCGAGAATGGTCTCCGTGCGCACGATATTCCCGCGCGACTTCGACATCTTGCTTTCTTCGAACAGCAGCCAGCCGTGCGCCATGATTCGCTGCGGCAAGGGCAACCCTGCGGCCATCAGAAACGCCGGCCAGTAAACGCAGTGGAAGCGGACAATCTCCTTGCCGATCATCTGCACGTCGGCGGGCCAATACTTGTCGAACTTTGCCGCGTCGTCCGAGCCATACCCCAGCGCGGTAATGTAATTCGCCAGCGCATCCAGCCAGACGTAGATGACGTGCCCGGAATCGTCAGGGACCGGAATGCCCCAGGAAAACGTGCTGCGGCTGACCGAAAGGTCGCGCAGGCCGGAGCGCACAAAGGACATCACTTCATTGCGTCGTGTTTCGGGACGGATAAAATCCGGCTGGCTGGCATAGAGTTCCAGCAGTTTGTCCTGGAAGGCGGACAGCTTGAAGAAATAGTTTTCTTCCTTGACAGTCTCTGTGGGCCGTCCGCACTCAGGGCAGGGCGCGCCGGGCCCGACCACATCCACGTACAGTTCGTCGAAGACGCAATACTGGCCGGTATAGCTGCCTTTGTAGATGTAGCCGTTGTCGCGGATCCGCTTCCACAGCGCCTGCACACCCTGCTTATGCCTGTCGGAGGTGGTGCGGATGAAGTCGTCGTAAGTCAATCCCATCCGGTCCCAGAGCGAACGGAACTCGGCGGAGACTTCATTGGTGAGCTGCTGCGGAGTCTTTCCCGCAGCCTGCGCCGCGCGCTCGATCTTCTGTCCGTGCTCGTCGGTGCCGGTGAGGAAGTAGGTGTCAAAGCCCATCAGGCGCTGCCGCCGGGCGACGGTGTCGCAGGCAATGGTGGTGTAGGCGTGCCCGATGTGCGGACGCGCATTCACGTAGTAGATCGGGGTCGTGATGTAAAACTTTTGGCTCATTGAGTTATGTGTCTGATCCTGGCAACGCGGGCTTCAGCTCTTCAGGGCCTTCGAATAGGCTTCCATGGCCTCGTTCATGACACGCTTCAGGGGTACGTGGTGCTCGGCCGCAATCTTCTTGCAATCTTCATACTCAGGGGCGTAGTTGGTGACCGTGCCATTCATGCTGGCAATCTTTAATCTTATGTCTCCCCAGCGCGTCACGACGTTAATCCATTTTCGCGCCAGCGTCTGGCGTTGCTCCTCGCGACGCCGTACTCCCAGCGTACTGGTCTCCGTGAAAATTATCTGGGCCAGCCGCGAAGCGTCTTCCGGTTTCGACAACACAGTCAGCAATATTCCCGGACGGTTCTTCTTCATCTGCACCGGCGCGGCAAAGGTATCGAGTGCCCCGGCTTCGAGCAGTCGCTCGATCACGTACCCGAAGACCTGCGGATTCAGGTCGTCCAGATTGGCCTCAAGCACGCAGATGGTTTCCTGCGAACTGTTTTCGGCCAATCCCGCCTGCGCTTCGCCGACGGTCAAGCGCACCACGTTGGCGTGGCCGGGAAAGTCGCGGGTGCCGGCGCCATATCCGGATTTCTCGATCGTCATCGCCGGAAAAGGCGCGAATCGTTTGGCCAGGGTTTTAACAATGGCTGCTCCCGTCGGCGTAACCAGTTCCACCTGAATGCCTGAGGAATACACCGGAGCGCCCTGCAGCAGCTCTACCGTCGCCGGAACCGGCACCGGAAGGACTCCATGCGCGCACTTTACCGTGCCCCC
>DATGYF010000267.1:0-4766 GCA_035298145.1 Terriglobales bacterium
GGCCACCAGGCGTCGATCCCGATGAGTGTCGGTGCGCGGTTGGCCGGTACCGAGTTCGCACTTCTCGCCGGGCTTGGCTCCGCAGGTGGGACAGCGAATCGCCAGCGCTTGATTCTTCGTGGCCTTCACTCTTGAATAATGAAGCGTTGCCCGTGCCGCAAGATGTCCCATTTTGACCACAACATTCATCTTTAACGAATTTCTGGGCTGGCGGTTGACCAGGTGGGCAGGACTGCATCCCTCGTCACCTTGCATGGCAGACCATCTCTCGGCGCGGAGAAGCGCAGCCGAAAGGCGACCGGAGGAATCCTGGGGCAATGAATCAGTGCACAACTTTCTGCACCGGGGACGCTCCGTACAGCACGCTGCCATGCGGCGGCAGGGTCACGGTCAGAGAGCCCGACGGGCCCAGATCTTTCCGCCCCCACAGGTCTCGCAATTCATATTTCGTAGCGGTGAAACCCAGGTCTTTCCAGTCGTACCGAACCTTCTGGCTGGACTCTGTGACATTAAAAATGGCGAGAGCGTGGCTGTCAGGCGCTGCCGATTGCGCCACCCACACGACTGTCTTGTCAGTCGTGATGGCGGGATGATTCCCGGTGGAGTGCTGATCAACCGCGATGACCTCGGGATTGGTAAGCAACGCAGTCGTCCAGGCGTCGGCCCTGGGCAGATCGCCGCCCACCATCAGCGGTGAGGCAAAGATGCACCACAACGTGAGAAATGTTCGCTGCTCGTCGTGCGAAAGCCGGGTGTAGCGCGGCTGGCCCCATCCGGGAGCCGGCCCCAGATATCCCAGCGGAAGCATGTCCGCATCCGGCCAGTGCCCCGGCTGCGCCTTTCCTGCCCACTTCGCTACGTTTGCGAACTGGTCTCCCAGGCCCTGGGGATAATCGACCGTGCTGTGCCACAGGTCCCAGATATCATTTGAGATTCGCCACATCTGGGCATACTTCCGCATCTCCTCCGCTTTTTCCAGCGGAGCGGGCCCGGGCGAAAGACTCAATACAATGGGCCGGCCGGTGTGGACCAGCGCTGTACTCAACATTCTGATCTCATCGCCTTTGTAGGGACGGCTGCTGATGCAATCCACTTTGATCAAGTCCACGTCCCAACTGGCATAGAGTTTCGCAATCGAATCATAATAGGCTTGCGCTCCCGGCTTCGATGCATCGAGGCCGTAGTTATCGAAGTTCCAGGAACAAGTCTTGGAGGTGTCTGCGGCATCCGCGGCATGATAAGGCGACCCCGAGATCGGGAGATTTTTCTCCACCGCCTGTTTGGGAATGCCCTGCAGAATATGGATGCCGAACTTCAGGCCGAGGGAATGGACATAATCCGCCAAAGGCTTGAAGCCGGCAGCGTTGGCGGCTGAAGGGAATCGGTTCGCCGCGGGCGTGTAGCGGCCGAACTCGTCCATGCTGTACTGCGAGGTCTTGGAATTTCCTTCCGGCGTGGAGTTGGTGACGAACCATTCCATGTCCACGACCACGTATTGCCAGCCGAAAGGCTTCAAATGTTCGGCCAGCCATTGAGCATTGGCTTTCACGTCAGCCTCTTTGACCGTGGTGCCGTAGCCATCCCAGCTGTTCCAGCCCATGGGCGGAGTGGCCGCCAGGAGTGACTCGCTTTCGTGCGCTGGCGCTGCTGCCTGACCCAGGGCTGCACTGCCAAACAAAAGCAGCGCCAGAATCGGCAGAAAAGTCTGCTTGCTCATGTTCGTTTCTCCGTCATCATTGTTTTTTCGTCTGGTCTGGATCTGGGCTCGCAAGCCTGACGGATCGCATGCCTTCATCAAGCGATCGGGAATCGACCCTTTCCTTTAATACACGATCCTTTAATATCTGTGTCCCAGTTTGTGGAAAGATGGATTCAGCACCCTGCCGTTGCACGGGCGGGGCGCCCGCGCCCACATTCGATCGCTCATTAAATCAAAGAGATTAGCATTCTAGAGCTCCGAGTGCTAAGCCTTGACAGGCGGGGTTGCACTTCCTAGAATCGAAACTGGAGTATTGTTGGTTTCTTAATCTAAGCTTTTGGATTATAAGTACTTAATATGCCATCTGGACCCCCCATTGGGGAGCGGGAACGCGAGATTCTGACCGCCATTGTGGAGACCTTTATTGCCACCGGCGACCCCGTGGGGTCGCGGACGCTGGCACGGTCGAACCGGGAAGGACTAAGCCCGGCCACGATTCGCAATGTCATGGCCGATCTCGCCGACGCCGGCTACCTCGAGCAGCCCCATACTTCGGCTGGCCGCGTGCCCAGTTCAGAGGCGTATCGCTATTATGTAGAACAGCTTACGGGTAGAGCCAGCCTTTCGCAGGAAGACCAGGGCATTATTAAAGACTCCCTGCATGGGGTTTCCGATGTGCAGGAGTTCATGGAACGCACTTCGCGGGTGCTGTCCCTGATCTCTCACAACGTCGGTATCACCGTCGCCGTCGGCGGCCCCAAGAATGCACTGGAGCATGTGTACTTTTCCCGGCTGGGCGACCAGAAAGTTTTGGCCGTGCTGGTGACGCGATCGGGCCTGGTGCGCGACCGCGTCCTGCGGCTTGATCTTCCACAAGCTGACCTGGACGCTGCGGCGCGCTTTATCAACGATAATTTTCGCGGCTGGACCATGGAGGCGATGCGCGCGGAACTGGCCCGCCGGCTCGAGCAGGAGCGTAGTGAGTACGATCGCCTGATGAAATCCGTGGAACAGCTTTACCGCCAGGGGGCCCTGATAGCCGACGAAACCGCGCAAGTCGTTTTCGTCGAAGGAGCATCCAATCTGGTGACCGGCGAGCAGGACCGGCAACGTCTGCAGGAGTTGCTGCAGACCCTGGAAGAAAAGAAGAAGATTGTTGAGCTGCTGGGGGCGTATCTGGACGCCAAGCAGGAAGCGGTCCGGGTGGTGATCGGACTGGACGAAGCGCTGCCGTCGATGCGGAATTTTGTGCTCATCGGCGCGCCCGCTCGAGTGGGTGATGACGTGATGGGGTCGCTGGCGGTCATCGGGCCCACACGCATCGACTACCAGCACACTATGACGGCGGTTTCCTATATTGCCCGCCTGTTTGACAAGATCCTGAACGAATCTGAGTGAGCATTGATATGGCAAGAGGAAACGGAAAACCCGAAGTCGATCCGGTGGAACTCGATCCCGAGCACGAATTGCCCGCGGCAGAAGACGCTCGCGACGGCGCGACTGCAGCCACCGAGTTCGAGAAACTGAAGACGGAGCGGGACGGGCTGCTCGACCGCCTAGCTCGCCTGCAGGCCGAGTTCGAGAACGCCCGCAAGCGCACCGCCCGCGAGCAACACGAATTCCGCGAGTATGCGGTCACCGACGCGCTGAAGGCTTTGCTGCCCACCCTGGACAGCTTCGAGCGCGCCTTGCACACCAGTGCTTCGGACAAGTCGGAATTTCGCGGCGGAGTCGAACTCATCTACAAGCAATTACAGGATGCGCTCGCCAAACTGGGACTTCGTCCCATCCCTGCGAAGGGTGAACCTTTTGATCCTCATCTTCACCAGGCCATTGAAATGGTGGACACTGAGGAAGCCGAGGACAATCATGTACTCGAAGAACTGCAGCACGGCTACAAGTTGAAAGACCGCCTGCTCCGTCCTTCGATGGTGAGGGTCGCGCGCAATCCCAAGCACTGAGCCCGGTGTAATCTGACAATGAAAGAGCTGAAAGGATTAGAGGAAAGGCCATTCTGACCAGCAACGGAAAACGCGACTACTACGAGGTGCTGGGTCTGGCCCGCACCGCCACCGAGCAGGAGATCAAAAGCGCTTATCGCAAACTGGCGCTGCAGTTCCATCCCGACCGCAATCCCAATAATCCCGATGCGGAAGAGAAATTCAAGGAGTGCAGCGAGGCCTACGCCGTCCTGGCGGATGTCGAAAAACGCAGCGCCTATGATCGCTTCGGTCATGCCGGCCTGGGCGGAAGCGCAGGCGCGGGCTTCGACGCCACCGATCTGGGCGATATTTTTGGCGACTTCTTCGGCCTGGGAGAAATTTTCGGCGGGGGCACGCGCCGCCGCAGCCGCACCCAGCGCGGCGCTGACCTGCGTGAAGACATCAACATGGAATTCGAGGACGCGGTCTTCGGCACCGAAGCCAAAGTCACGGTGCGGCGCCACGAAACCTGTGAAGAATGCCGCGGTTCAGGTACAGCCCCGGGCAAAGCTCCCATCACCTGCAGGTCCTGCAATGGCCGGGGACAGGTCCGCTACCAGCAGGGCTTTTTCAGTATTGCGCGCACCTGTCCTACTTGCCAGGGCACGGGCAGCGTGGTCACCGACCCCTGCGCCAAGTGCAAAGGCGAAGGCCGGGTACTGCGGCAAAGGACGGTGGATGCGAAAGTTCCCGCCGGCGTAGAAGATGGCACCCGCATCCGCTTCACTGGTTACGGCGAAGGCGGCCTGCACGGTGGCCCGCCGGGCGATCTCTACGTAGTACTGCATGTGAAGGAGCATCCCTTCTTCGAGCGCGAGGGGAACGATCTGCACTGCGTGATCCCAGTTTCATTTTCGCAGGCGGCACTGGGGGTGGAAATCAGTGTGCCCACACTCGAAGGCCCACACGTGCTGAAGGTGCCGGAAGGCACTCAGTCGGGCACCACGCTGCGCATCAAGGGCAAGGGTGTCCCCATACTGAACGGACACGGCAAAGGTGATCTGTTCGTCGAAGTGAGAGTACAGACACCGGGCAAGCTCAACAAGCGCCAGCGCGAGTTGCTCGTCGAACTCGAAAGTCTCACC
>DATGYF010000268.1:0-1660 GCA_035298145.1 Terriglobales bacterium
GTGGAGTCGGCCAATGTTAGGTGGGAATGCCACGGCAGTCAATCAAGGGGCGGGGAGCCGGCGGGCAAAATTCCCGGACATCAGAAGCTGTGCATCGCATTGCTGAAAACAGCATTTAGATGTTTAGCACCGCCTCTCGCAGAAAATCCGCTTGACATATGCTTATATAGGAATATATTTATTTAATGGCGAGAGCGGCAACCACGGCGGATGTATTCAACGCGATCGCCGAGCCCCGGCGGCGCCAGGTGATTGGGGTGCTGGCCGATGGCAGGGAGTATGCCGTAGGAGAAGTGGTGCTGCGAATGCGGATGTCGCAGCCCGCTGTCTCCAAGCATCTTGGGGTGTTGCGCAAGGTTGGAGTGGTGTCTGTGATCAGGCGCGGACAACACCGGATGTACCGATTGAACGCGGCCAAGCTGAGGCCGGTTCATGACTGGGTGAAGACGTTCGAGCGGTACTGGACGCACCAAATCGGTCAGATCAAAGAGCGGGCGGAGCGCAATGCCCTGGAGCGGATGGTTTCGAGTAACACCATAAAGAAGGAGGACTAATGGCAGCGAATATTCAGGAGCCGGCGACGCAGGCGGTTCAGACCTTCGAGATCGTGAAGCAAGAAGAGATTGCCGCGCCGATCGGAATCGTGTTCGAGACGATTCTGGAGCAGATGGGACCGTTGAACTCGACCCCGGAGAAGCCGATGCCAATGAAGTTGGAGGCGTGGCCGGGCGGTCGTTGGTTTCGCGATCTGGGAAACAACACGGGGCACTTCTGGGGCGTGGTGCAGGCGATCAAGCCTCCGTCGCTGCTGGAGATATGCGGGCCGCTGTTCATGTCCACGCCGGCCGTTTCAAATCTGCAGTACCGGCTGACCGAGGAGAACGGAGTGACGCGGCTCCGCTTCGTGCATCGGGCAATGGGTTGGATCGGCGAATCGGACCGCGGAGTGGATGCCGGATGGACCGACTTGATGACCCGCATTCGCACGGCGGCATCAAAGCGCGGCCGCAAGCATTGAACGAATCGCATTTGAACGAAAAGGAGACCCTATGTGTCCTGCGTGTATTGCAACCGTGGCCTGGATCGCTGCAGGCACCGCCTCGACTGGTGGTATCTCCGCGCTGGTCGTGAGCAACTTCCGCGGAAAGAAGCTACCCGGCGATAAACAAGATCCGACAACTAATAAAAAGAAACCCGAGTAAGGAGAGAGTCATGGATAACAAGAAGGAAACCAAGATGAACATGAAAACACCCGCGATCGTGTCGCTGGAAGAGTGGGAGGCAGCGCGCCAGAAACTGCTGGTGAAAGAGAAAGAGCTGACCCGCGCCCGTGACGCGATGGCTGCCCAGCGCCGGCGGATGCCGTGGACACCAGTCGAGAAGAAGTACGAGTTCGAGGGGCCCCAGGGCAAGGTGAGCCTGCTCGACTTGTTTGAGGGCCGACCTCAGCTGGTCCTCTACCGCGCCTTCTTCGAGCCCGGCGTTTTCGGCTGGCCGGACCAAGCGTGCCGCGGCTGCTCCCTGGGGGCAGACCAGGTCTCTCATCTCGCCCATCTCAACGCCCGCGACACTACTCTCGCCTACGCCTCGCGCGCGCCGCAGCAGGACATCGCTCGCCTCAAGGCGCGGATGGAATGGGACATGCCCTGGTACACCATCA
>DATGYF010000269.1:0-1859 GCA_035298145.1 Terriglobales bacterium
CTGGCTCTCGCAACCCTACATCGGGATCCCAAATAACTATGTCGGATTGCAGCTTGCCAGCCGCGAGCAGCTCTACGAGACTGGACGAAAGGCACACGCGGCGGGTTGGCAGCTGGCGACTCACGCCAACGGCGACCTGGCAATTGACCGCATCCTCGGAGTCTATGAGCAGATCCAGAAGGAACTACCGAAGAAAGATCCCCGCTTTCGCATCGAGCATTGCACCCTGCTCACCGACACTCTGATCCAGCGCATGCGCGCTTTGCAGGTGATTCCCGCGCCGTTCTCCTGTTACATCTACTTTCATGGTGACGTCATGCACTTTTACGGTCAGGAGCGGACGCAACACATGTTCCCCATGCGCAGTTTCCTCGACGCGGGGCTGCGTCCCACCGATTCCTCCGATTACACCGCCAGCCCGTCCGATCCCATGATGTGGCTGCAGTCACAGCTCACCCGCACCGACATGAAGGGCAATGCCTGGGGCGCGAATCAAAAGATTACCCTGCAGGAGGCGATCCGCTGCGGCACGGTAAATGGTGCGTATGCGGCTTTTGAGGAAGATCTGAAGGGCTCCATCCAGCCGGGGCAACTGGCGGACCTGGTGGTGCTGGCCCAGGATCCTTTCAAGGCCGATCCGTCAGAACTGCTAAAGATTCAGGTGGAGCGAACCATGGTGGGTGGACGCTGGAAATATGAGTCTTGATTGCCTCGGGAGGCTTCGCATCGACAGCGGCGATCGCGGGAAAAATGGAGCGGCCTACCAGATGGTTTTGAGCAGCGGAGACTTGCGGATGTTCTCGTCGCGCGTGACCAGGGCCAGACCTTCCGCCCGCGCGGTGGCGCCAATCAATCGGTCCGCCGGATCGTGAGGGTAGTCGTTCGGAAATTGAGTGGCCAGAGCGGCAATTTCCGGTGTAATCGGTTTGATGGTCACGCCTTCAATTAACCGGTTCACCGAGTTCTCCACGGTTCCGTAATCGCGGATTCGTCCCCGAGCCACCAGGGACGCAAGTTCCCAGAGTGTGATAGCGGAAATTGCGACACCATCCGCCTGGCGCGATCTTCGAATCGCAGCATCGGCGGCGCGTGATAGCTTTTTAGAGTCCGCAACCGCCCAGAGCAGTACGTGTGTATCCAGAACGATCAACGCAGGGCATCCCAGTCTGAGAGCGGTGCTATTGGGGATTCAATGTCTCCCACAATCGTCACCACTCCTTCCAGTCTCCCAATGAAATCATCAGGCGGTTTCTCGGCTGCGACCAGCTTGGCGAGAGGACGCCCTCGCTTGGTGATCAGAACGGGTTCGCGAGTTGTCCGAACCTGTTCCATCAATTTCAGACATTGCGCCTTGAACTTTCCGGCCGCGATCTTCTTCATGACGTCTCCATATGACCATGGTCATTATATCATGACCATATTGAAGCCCGTCAGGAAGATGGCATCGCACGGCTGCTACACTATTTTCCATGCTCCCCGGACAGGCCTCTGCCGCCGGCACCGCTCGCTATCGCGACCGCTTCCCCAACCTGCGCGATGCCGGGCACTTCCGCCAGGCCGGGCCGGTGCCGGGAGTAAACCAGCTTTGGCTGTCGTCCATCGGATTGGGAACCTATCTCGGCGAGCCCAGCGACGCCGCGGACCAGGCCTACATCGCAGCCATTGAATCCGGGCTGAGGTCCGGAATCAATGTGCTCGATACCGCCATCAACTACCGCCATCAGCGTTCGGAGCGCAATATCGGGGTTGCGATCAAGTCCCTGGTGGACTCCGGCGAACTCCATCGCGACGAGACCCTGGTCTGCACCAAGGCCGGCTATCTCTCTTTTGATGGCAATCCGCCCCCGGACCCGCGCCAG
>DATGYF010000270.1:0-7564 GCA_035298145.1 Terriglobales bacterium
GTGTCCCCAGGTCTTCCCGCAGGCGTACCCACAATTTCTCTTCGACCTCGGGAGGAATATGTGACAGCGAAATGTCGAACTTGCTGCGCTTGCCATCTCCCTGCGCCACCTTTTCCTTGAGCGCCACCACTTCCGCATGCAAGGGCTGTACAAACTCGGCCACAATGGCGCGCATGTCGTGCTCCGTCAATTGCGCATGGCCCTTCTCGGATACGATCTTCAGCCCGGGCGCGCTGGGTTGGGCCTTGTCGCTTCGCGGCATCTTGCGCGAAGGCTGCGGGTCATCAGAATGAATCTCGAGCAGTCGCCCCCAATCTTCGGGGCAGGATTCCAATCCCCAGAAATTCTCCGGCTGGTCCAGCCTGGCCGCCAGTTGCCAGCCATGCTGACCCGCGCCCATGGGCTTGCAGTCAACCACGTGCGCTTTGGCGGCGCCGCCTCCCTTGCGCCGGAACTGGACCGGGATGCCGGCCTCGAGCCGGGTGGGAGAAAATATGGCGCAGCCGTGCGCGCTGACCACCAGGGTCTCGCATATTTCGGAAAAGGGCGCGCTCGGCTCCAGGCTGGTGACGGCGATGGGAAGGGTGATCGGCACTCTCGAACTGCGCCGCATGGTCTCAGGCACATTCGCACTATGCATGTTGTCCCTCTTTCATGGTGTCCCGCTTTCCTGCCCGCCTTGCTGACCTGCGTTGCAAGAGAGCGTGCCGCTTGACCCGCGGACGGCTCAAAACTCTGCACCACTACCGTAACGCAAGCCGCGCCATTCAAGGAATTCCAGTAGTTCCGCCCGCCCACGTCAGCGGGGCAGTTACGTTACACCTCCCTCGGTAACCGGGTAATGAGACGGTACAGTGTCCAAATTCCCGCCGCCGATGACCAAGAAACAAGCTCGCAACGAATGCGACTGGTAGTAGGTTGTTTACAGCATCAGATACAACCAAGGAATCGAAAGCAGCCATGACAATCCTCCTGCAACGGCTTATCGAAATGTGCTGCCGGCACGAATTCACCTGGCCGCACGCTGGCGTCCACGGCACCGCCTACCAGGCGTGCCTGCTCTGTGGCGCGGTCTATTCCTATGACTGCAACACCATGCAACGGACCGGAAGGCTGGTCGTGCCCCCCGATCCGCGTTACCCGACGCTGACGGAGAGCCAACCGGCCAGCGAATAAATCCACGAGTACGAGAGTGCCCCGTCCAAGCTCCGCATGGGCGGGGTTTTTAATTTCGAGAGGGCAACAGTGCAGGAACACCCCGCCGCCACTTAAGACTTTCGCGGAATATCAAGCCCCAACCCTTCATTCTTGCAAAAAGCGCCAGCGTTTTAGCACCGCGGCCCGGGTCTGCTACCATCGGGCATGGCTATCCAACGATTGGAGCACGTCGGCATCGTGGTTGACGACCTCGCAGCTGCAACTGAGTTCTTCGTCGAGCTCGGACTCGTGCTGCAGGGCGAGGGGCCGGTCGAAGGTCGCTGGGTGGACCGCGTCGTGGGACTCGAGGGCGTCCGGGCGGACATTGCGATGATGCAAACTCCGGATGGCAACGGACGACTCGAGCTGACGAAGTTCCACTCGCCGTCAAGCCAGGGCGACAACCGGCAGGCGCCGGCGAACACGCCGGGTATCCGCCACGTCGCCTTCGCCGTCGAGGACATCGACGCAGTCGTTGCCGGCCTGCGATCCCGCGGCGCTAAACTCGTCGGCGAGCTGGAGCGCTACCAGGACAGCTACCGGCTCTGCTATGTTCGCGGCCCGGAGGGAATCATCATCGAGCTGGCGGAGAAGATCGGCTGACGGATCGAGTCCGTTGCCGACTCTCAGAGGTTTATTGCGTGGGAGCGACTCTCCCGTGAGTCGGACCGGCTCTCACATGCCTGACTCGACTCCGCCCACAGAGTGCGCAATCCCGCAGCCCTGTCCTTCCGCGGAACACGATTCGGGTTCAGATCAGCCAGAAGTTCCCTGCAGAGAATGTCGTCAGTCAGTCTTGGCGATGTTGCACTGCGAGCTTGAACGTTCAAACCGCTCAAGGGAGATCGGCCGCATGCGTAAAGATTTCTGGTTTGTGATCGCGCTTCCGCTGCTTTGCCTGGCCGGCAGCGCTGCTGCGCAGAGTGACCCCGCCTGGACCGAGCCCTTTCCGCCGCACCGCGTCATCGGGAATGTGTACTACGTGGGCAGCAAGGGACTGGCCTCGTACCTGATCACTTCACGGCAGGGACATATCCTGATTAACAGCAGCCTCGAAAGCTCGGTTCCGCTCATCAAGGACAGCGTCGAAAAGCTCGGCTTCCATTTCAGCGACATCAAGATCCTGCTCATCAGCCACGCCCATGGCGACCACTGCGCGGGGAGCGTTCGGATAAAAGAAATGACTGGCGCTAAATACTTTGTGATGGACGCGGATGTGCCGGTAATCGAATCGGGTGGCCGGGCTGATTTCCAGTATGGCGCTTCCTCGAATGCGCTCTTCCCACCCACCAAGGTGGACCGGGCGCTGCACGATGGCGACGAAGTACGCCTGGGAGACACCGTGCTGATCGCACATCTCACGCCCGGGCACACCCGCGGAACGACCACCTGGACCACAAAAGTCAGCGATGGCGGCAAGTCATACGACGTGGTGATCGTAGGCAGTCCAAATGTGAATCCCGGATACAAGCTGGTAGGCAACGCGCAGTATCCGCAAATTGCTCAGGATTATGAACGTACGTTCAACGTTCTAAAGACCCTGCCCTGCGATGTGTTTCTTGGCGCCCACGGCGACTATTACGGCATGGAAGCCAAGTTCGCCCGGATAAAGCCTGGTGGAGCGAACCCCTTCATCGACGGCGAAGGCTACAAGAGCTACGTTGCCGAAAGAGAACAGGCATTCCGGGAAGAACTCAAGAGACAGTCGCCAAGGCCGTAGTCTTTCTTGCAACATCATTTTCTGCATCGATTGCACTTCGATCTATGTCTAAGAATCAAATCACACGCAGAGTTGCTCTCTGAAGGGAAGTTCCATGGGCAAGCTACAGGACAAAGTCGCAGTCATCACAGGAGGCACCTCGGGAATGGCTCTGGCTACCGCCAAACTCTTCGTCGAGGAAGGAGCATACGTTTTTATCACGGGCCGCCGCCAGCAGAAGCTGGATGAAGCGGTGAAAGCCATCGGCAAAAATGTCACGGGCGTGCAAGGTGACGCCTCGAACCTCGCCGATCTTGACCGGCTGTACGACACCGTAAAACAGAAAAAGGGGCGGATCGATGTCCTGTTCGCCAGTGCCGGCTATGGAGACCTTGCCCCCATCGGCGCCATGACGGAAGCGCATTTCGACAAGGTTTTCGGAGTGAATGTCCGAGGCACGGTATTCACGGTGCAGAAAGCCCTGCCGCTGTTCAGCGATGGGGGATCGATCATCATGAATGCCTCCATCGCGAGCGTGAAAGGTTTACCTGGCCTCGGCGCCTACTGTGCGAGCAAAGCAGCGCTGCGCTCATTTGCCCGGACCTGGACGCTGGATCTCAAGGCGCGGAATATCCGGGTCAATGTGATCAGCCCGGGCACCATCGATACCCCCATTCTCGATGGCCTTCCCAAGGAGACTGTGGACTGGTTCGTTTCTCTCATCCCACGAGGCACGATGGGGAGGCCGGAGGAGATTGCCACCGCGGTCCTCTTCCTCGCCTCCAGCGACTCCAGTTTTGTTACCGGCAGCGAATTGTTCGTTGACGGCGGCGTGGCGCAGATCTAAAAGCCTCTCCAGTGTGGGCTGTAGAGTCCCAGCTTGGACTGGCACCCGGCCATTGCATCCCGTGTCCTTCGGTAGTACAGGCCCGTTCGTGCTCCAGCGGGTATCTTGCACCTGCCCATTAATATGACCACAATCAGCCAGGGGCGTTTACCCGGTGAAGATACTTCTGGTTGACGATTCGAAGCTGGACCGCGCGCGCGTCAGCGAGTGCCTGGAAGAGGCCGGTTTCGATTTTGTCACGGCCGAAAACGGCGCCGACGCATGGGAGATTCTGCAGGCTCCCGATGCTCCCACCTTTGCCTTGCTGGATTGGGTGATGCCCGGATTTGACGGCATCGAGCTGTGCCGCCGCATTCGCACCCTCAGTTCAAACGGGACCTATATCTACACCGTCATGCTGACCGCCAAGGACCGCAAGAAGAATCTCCTGACCGCGATGGAGGCCGGCGCGGACGACTACCTGGCCAAGCCGGTTGACCCGTCAGAACTGCGGGCACGCATCCTGGTGGGGAAACGGATTCTCGATCTGCAGCAGTGCCTGAGGTTTTCCGCCACTCATGATTTCCTTACCAACCTGCTGAGCCGCTCAGAAATTCTGGCCTCGCTCGAGCGCGAACTGGTCCGCACCCAACGCGAAGGCCGGCCGGCGGGAGTGATCATGGCGGACGTGGACGGCTTCAAGCAGATCAACGACACGCTGGGTCATCCCGCGGGAGACGCCGTACTCGCCGAGGTGGCCCGCCGCCTGAAGTCCGACCTGAGACTCTACGACGTGGCTGGACGCTACGGCGGCGAAGAGTTCATCCTGGTGCTGCCGGGCTGCGACCTGCACACCGCCGCGCGCCGGGCCGACGAAATCCGGCGCCTGGTTTCCCGGGAGCCGATCATCACACCCGTAGGGGCACTCTCCGTCACCGTAAGCATGGGCGTGACCGTCACCGGCTGCGACCTGGAAACCACCCTCGAGACCCTGCTGCAAAGTGCTGACGCCGCCCTTTACCGGGCGAAGAAGGCTGGACGCAACCGCGTCGAAGCGTTTTCGCTTACCCTCAAGCTCGACGAAAAATCCTGAGTCACACAGCCAATCTTTGTTCCGATGGTTTGAACCTGGGGCTGCCCCACCCTTCGTGGTTTTCGAAGGGTGGGAAGCGCGCCCTTGATCAGCCAATCGTCTTCGTCTCCGGTCAGGCCTCGAGGTTCCCACCCTTGCAAAGAACACAAGGGGGGCAGCCTCGGCCACTTGTCCGCACGAATCACGGGGATCCACCTCTTTTTCATCAGGTGTTGCTTTAAGGGCTGGGAATCGTGGCTTGCGACGGGCTTGAGTATTTACTTTCTATCCCACCCGTGCTCACCGCTGTGTTGACGTAGTAATAAGTCTTTCCACTTTGAACGGAACTGTCCAGATAGTTGGTGCTGACCGCCACTACAGGATTGATCCTCGCATACGGGCCACCCGCAGTTAAGCTGCGATATACGTTGTATCCCGCCACCACCGACGTGCTGGGATTCCAGCGAAGACTGACCGTATGTGACAGCGTTGCCGTGCCCGACCCAGACAGAGTTTCGACCACGGGTGTATTGGCGGCGTTGCTGGCGAGCGAAATCCTGCCCGATGTCGCACCGCTGCTCTGGGGTGTGAAGGTCAGCGAAACCGGGGCGCTCTGTCCAGCGGCGAGGGTCTTGGGCAGAGACAATCCAACCAGGCGAAACTCCGAACTGGTCGAAGTTGCCGACGTGATGGTTACGCTCGAGCCGGTGGCAGTAAGCGTGGCCGTCAAGGTCTTGCTCGTGCCGACCGTTACACCACCGAAATCCAATACGCCCGCGCTGGATGTTAATCGCCCGCCGGAGACGCCCGTTCCCGAGAGAGCGACAGCCAGATTCGGATTCGACGCATCCGAAACCACCGCAATGGCTCCGCTCACGGCGCCCCCGACTTTCGGATTGAAGAGGACGCTGAAGGTAATGCTTTGTCCCCCGTTCAGGCTCAAAGGCAAGGTCAGACCACTCAAGCTGAAGCCTGCCCCAGTTACGGTGGCCTGGGAGATGGTCAGCGTCGAATGACCTGCATTGGTCAAGGTTTGATATTGAGTCCCGCTGCTACCCACCTGAATATTGCCGAAATCGACGCTCCATGAACTGGCTGAGAGGGTTCGATTGCGCTGGTTGTAGGTCCCAGAACCAGCTGAAGCGGAAATTGTCGATAGGGAAGAAAGAACAAGTGTGAAGGTTATGATCAGGAGTCGAGAGACTAGGGGCCGTTGAATTTTTTGGGGGAATGGCATGTCCCCCAGTCTTGAACTCTCGGGAGCGAGAGTGTAGGGCTAACTAGGGCATTTCCACACCCGGAAGTTCCCAGACTACTGGTTAATCGTTAATGCACAGGAAGCCCAAGCCTGGCGCGCCTGCGCTGACTCCCACGCAACGATCAGAACGAAGAAGAGCGCCGCCAGTTGGCCTACCATCCTTTCATCTCACGCTCCAGCACCGCCAGGGCGAAGAGTGCATCTTCGATTCTGTGTCTTTCTGAATGATGATCGCTGTCGTGTTCCAGGTCTCGTAACCTTCCGGCGATGGCCTCACGCGTGTCGGCAATCCGCTCTGGAATCTTCTGCGGATCGCCTTCCATCACGGCCTGTTCATACAGCTGTTGCCACTTCTTATTCTGGGCAATCAAGCTCCACCTCCACAGACGTGTAACCCGAGCCTACCAAGCGGGCCGGCGATACTCTGTGCAGTATTGACCAAACGGTTTTTCCGTTGTGCGCCGAAATGGCAGGCAAGACCCCGGCGCCGGGGCCAGCTTTCTTCATCGGCAGGGATTGGGCTTCATTCATTGCGAAGGCGAGTTGGACGTCCACCTTCATTGCTGACAGCATCCTCCTCTGCAAGCTTCCGCATCAAAAAGTACTGACCAAATTAAAAGCCAGACCTGTGCAGTTTGGTGCAGCGAACCCTTCACCCGAGGCCTATGCTATATCCATTGAGGAAATGAACTGTGGCAGCGAAGTGCGCTAACCCCGCCTTCCTTGGAGAGAATCAGCTTAACGTGACTCCTATCATCAAGAATCGGCAACCCAAGCTCCGCAAGGCCTCTCAACCACCCTTGTCGCATCCAGGGGCGGCCCCCGACTCAGACCGCGCCCGGAAACCACGCCTCGCCGAGCCTGTCCCGAGCGATCAGGAACTCAAACCCGGGGATCGCGTTGAGGGAGTGGGCAACTTCGGAGAGCCAACGGGAGAATTCGGCACAGTGGAGCGAACTAACGAAGAAGACGCGGTCGTCAAGTGGGATGATGACGGTCGGGTGAGACTCCACCAACCGCAACTCAAGAAATGCAGCTCGCAAATCAGAAGACTGAAGTCGGAACCGTGCTGAATGCAGATAGTGTGGTGAGCGCGGAAGGGATTTGACCTTCAACCTGCTGATGGAAAGCAAGCAGCTCAACCGAGAGCTGGAATGTTGAGCTTACAGCGATCCACCGATCTGCATGTTGTCAGGAACGAGCGTACTTGAACCCAAAAGACAATTATTCGGAAGCAGACTCGCCCAGTTTCTTGATCTTCGGTCCGATGGAATCCACCTTCTGCGCCGCGGTTTCCAGAGCCTTGCGGCGCTGGTTCTCATCGTAGCGCTCTTCCTCCCGCTCTAAAAATGAGAGGGCGCTCAGGGCGTCGTGGATCGCCTGGTGTTCCGTCGCGTGAAGGCCCGGAATCTCCCTCAGCTTCTCGACGCGAGCTCGGATCGCCGCCCGTGCCTCTCCGACGCGACCGCGCATCTTCGCGTGTTCCAGCTCGGTGAGGGCTTGAGTGTAGAG
>DATGYF010000271.1:0-3440 GCA_035298145.1 Terriglobales bacterium
GAAGGGCGGGTTGCTGGAGAAAATCACGCGGCAGACCTTCCGGGCCTCGGAGATTGTGAACAACCTGCTGAATTTCTCCCGCACCAGCGGCACGGAATTCACCGAAGTGAATGTCAACAAGATCATCGCCGACACCATGGCTCTGCTGGAGCACCAGTTCAAGATCACCAAGATCAGAGTGGAAGACGAACTGGCCGACCATCTGCCGCTGATCAGCGGTAATCCGGGACGCTTGCAGCAAGTATTCCTGAACCTGTTCCTGAACGCGCGCGACGCCATGCCGGAGGGCGGAACGCTCCGTGTAGCCACCTCCAACGGGGACGGGGTAAGCGTGGTCGTGTCCGACACCGGCAGCGGTATCGCGCAGGAACACATCCAGCGCATCTACGACCCGTTCTTCACCACCAAAGCGGCCCCGCGTGAAGGCCAGGGCAAAGGCACCGGCCTGGGTCTTTCCGTGACTTACGGAATCATTCAGGAGCATGCCGGGAAGATTCGGGTGGAAAGCCATCCCGGGCGAGGCACAACCTTCTACCTGGATTTCCCGCTCACGAGGAAGGCTGTCAATGTCTGAACTGGCCACCATCCCGCGCCACAATCTGGGCGAAGGCTCGACCTCCTCGGGTTCCGTGCTGATCATCGACGACGAAGCCGCCATCCGCGAGTCGCTCGAAACTTTGCTGGAGATGGAAGGCTACGACGTGCAGTCGGCGGCCACGGCCGAAGAGGGCCTCAACCGGATCGGCGACCGGCCCTATGACCTGGTGCTGCTCGACCTGGCGTTGCCTGACCGGAATGGCATTGATCTGCTTGCAGAACTTCACGCTCACGATCCGCAGCTGGCCGTCATCATGATCACGGCCTACGGGACCGTGGAGAATGCAGTGAAGGCGATGCAGGCCGGGGCCACCAACTTCGTCCAGAAGCCCTGGGACAACGAAAAGCTGCTGGCTGATATACGTGCCGCGGTGGCCCGCCATCGCGCGGAAGAAGAGAACGTCCAGCTCAAGCGCGCCCTGAAGCAGCGCTACAACTTTGAAAACATCGTGGGCAAGAGCGAGCCCATGCTGAAGATTTTCGACCTGGTGGCGCAGGTGGCCCCCAGCCGCTCGACGATCCTCCTGCAGGGTGAAAGCGGGACGGGCAAAGAGCTGATCGCCAAAGCCATTCACTTGAATTCACCTCGGCGCGACCGGGCGTTTGTTCCGGTAAATACCGGCTCGATGCCGCCCGACCTCCTGGAATCGACGCTCTTCGGACACGTCAAGGGCGCATTCACCAGCGCCATCGCGTCCAAAAAAGGCCTGTTCGAGATTGCCGACCGCGGAACTTTATTCCTCGACGAAATCGGCACCATGAGCATGGACACGCAGAGCAAGATCCTGCGCGTGCTGCAAGACCGCAAATTCATGCACCTGGGCGGCGTTCACGAAATCCAGGCGGACGTGCGCATCATCGCGGCCACCAACGTGGACCTGAAACAACTGGTCCGCGAAGGCCGCTTCCGCGACGATCTCTTTTATCGTCTGAACGTAATCACGGTCGATCTTCCGCCGCTGCGGCAGAGGCGGGAGGACATCCCTCTGCTGGTGGATTTCTTTCTCGCCAGGTATTCCGAAGAAAACGAGCGTCCGCGGCGCAGAATGACGCCCGAAGGACTTCGTCCTCTGCTTTCCTATTCCTGGCCCGGCAACGTGCGCGAACTGGAAAACGTGATCGAGCGGGCGGTCGTGCTCTCTTCCAGTCAGGATGTGGGGCCCGAACTTCTGCCCGACCAGATCGTGGGCCGGGGCAGTCCGGTTCCGCTGATGGAACATCGCGGTGACGCCTCCCTGTTCGATATCGTCGAAGACTGCGAGCGCCACATCATCCTCGACATGCTGGAGAAGTGTAACTGGAACCAGACCGAGGCCGCCGAGCGCTTCCACGTGCCGCTCTCCACCCTGAACCAGAAGATCAAGCGGCTGAGTATAGAGATCAAGAAAAAAGTACGGGAGTAGGCATTGGCCCAACGTAGCGCCGCCGTCCCGGCGGCTGTCGTGGGGGCGTCCCGCCCCCACCGCCGAGGGCGAGACGCCCTCGGAACAGCCGGCAGGATGCCGGCGCTACTAACTCCTACAGCGTCCGCCTTCTGCTATAGTTTCCCTGAGATAGAGGCCACACCGCATGGCAGCTGGGGATTTCCAGGTCCCACTCATATCGCCCGCTGAATTCGCCAAAGAGAAGGTCAAGGCGCTCCAGGACTACGCCCTGCTCACCGGCCAGTCTCTGGCCAATCTTTTCCGCCGCCCTTTGTACGTCACCGACATGATTCAGCAGGCCGACCTGATCGGCGTGGGCTCCCTGCCGATTGTGATCCTCACCGGCGGGTTCACCGGCGCCGTGCTGGCCCTGAACAGCGCCAGCACCCTGTCGCGATTCGGTTCCCTCACTCTTATTGCCCAACTCGTGTCGGTCGGCATGGTCACTGAACTGGGGCCAGTCATCACCGGGCTGATGGTTGCGGGCCGCAACTCTTCTGGAATGGCCAGCGAACTGGGCTCGATGACCGTGACCGAGCAGATCGATGCCATGCGCGCGCTGGGCACCGACCCGACGAAAAAGCTGGTCACGCCTCGAGTAGTGGCCACCGTCGTGATGCTGTTTTTCCTGACCATCATTTCCGACCTGCTCGGGCTGGTCGGTGGAAACATGGTTTCGAGTCTGCTGCTCGGCCTGGACTCGAGGCAGTACTGGACATCGGCCTGGCAGTCGCTTGTCTGGCGCGACCTCACCTCCGGTCTGATCAAGCCGGTGCTCTTCGGATTTGTGATCTCGACTGTGGGCTGCTACTTCGGCATGTCAACCCGCGGCGGCACGCAAGGTGTGGGGCGCTCTACCACTCAGGCGGTCGTCGTGGCCTCGGTGATGATTCTGGTCACGGATTTCTTTGTCACCAAACTGCTTATCACTCTGTTGGGGTACCGATAGACGATGTCCGCTCCCACGCTCCCGCTCGACATGCCCGCCCCCGCCGCCAGGCAGCAAGGCAGCGAAGCCATCCGGTTCGAGAATGTGAGTCTGGCATTTGATGACAAGGTGGTCCTGGACGACATTTCTTTCCGCCTGCCGCACGGGGAAACCAAGGCCCTTTTTGGGGTCGCCGGCTCCGGGAAAAGCACGATTCTCAAGCTGGCGCTGGGTTTGATGAAACCGGACTCCGGCCACATCTACGTTCTCGGCCAGGACGTGACCGAGATGACCGAGAATGCACTCTTCGACTTGCGGCGGCAGATTGGCATGGTGTTTCAGGAGAGCGCACTTTTTGATTCGCGCACGGTGCGGGAGAATGTGGCCTTCCGCCTAATGGAAGAGGGTAAGGTATCCGAAGAGGAGATCGAGCGGCGGGTGCGCGAGGCCCTGAGTTTCGTGGAATTGGAACGGACCGTGGATATGTTCCC
>DATGYF010000272.1:0-1816 GCA_035298145.1 Terriglobales bacterium
TGATCAGAAGCGGCTGCGATCGGCGGTGCTGGCCGCGATCCGTGATGAGATTCTTCCGGCCTACAAACGTTTCGCCGCCTTTATGCGCGACGATTACGCGCCTCATGGCCGCTCCGAGCCAGGAGTATGGGCGCTGCCCGAGGGCGCCGAGCGCTATCGTTTTCAAGTCAAGCGCATGACGACCACAGATTTAACCCCCGAAGAGATCCATCAGATCGGACTCAAGCAGGTGGCCGAGATTGAGGGCGAGATGTTAAGCCTGGCCCACAAGCTGGGCTTCAAAGATCTGGCCAGCCTGAACCAACATATCAAGGACGATCGCAGGTTCTATGCGACGTCCGGCGAGCAGGTGCTGGACCTTTACACGAAGTACACGCGGCAAATGGAGAAGGAACTGCCCAAGCTCTTCGGCCGCCTGCCGCAGAACAAACTCGAGGTGATCCCCATGGACCCGTTTCGCGCCAAGAACGCGGTCCCGGCGGATTACATGCCGGGCGCGCAGGACGGTTCACGTCCCGGACATATCAATGTGAATGAGTGGGACCCGGAGCATCGCCTGACCTTGAATATCGAGGCCATCGCGTACCACGAAGGCGTGCCCGGACATCACCTGCAAATTTCCATTGGTCAGGAACTGAAAGACCTGCCTGCGTTCCGGAAGAACGGGGACTACACCGCGTTCATCGAAGGCTGGGCGCTGTACTCGGAGCGGCTGGGCAAGGAAATCGGCTTTTACGAAGATCCCTACAGTGACTATGGCAGGCTGGAAAATGAAATGTGGCGCGCCATTCGCCTGGTCATCGACACCGGAGTGCACGAGAAGCACTGGTCGCGGGAGCAGATGGTGGATCTCTTTCATCGCTACACCGCGATGGACGAGCCCAATGTGCAAACCGAAGTGGACCGCTACATTGCCTGGCCGGGACAGGCCCTGGCTTACAAACTGGGACAGTTGGAAATTTTGAGACTACGCGAGGAGGCCCGGCAGAAACTGGGCAGCAAATTCGACCTGCGCGCGTTTCACGATGAGGTGGTCGGCAGTGGGCCGCTCCCCTTGGATGTGCTGCATACCCAGGTTGAAAATTGGATCAGCACGCAGGCGGCGAGGCCATAATACCGAGCCGCCCGTTGTCGAGGTGGGCCCGGATGATCGTCCACAGCCATTTGTGTTTCAAGCGATGTTGCGCTTGAGCTTGGCAACACGAGCCACAGATGCGAACTCCACCCGATTGCGTCCCGACTGTTTGGCCCGGTACAAGGCCTGGTCCGCGGCCTGGATTACATCCTCGACCGCGCGAATTCGTGCCCTGGGTTCAGCCACGCCGATGCTGACGGTGACCGAGATTTCCGCGCTGGGGGCTTCATCGCTGGGCCGGGCGGTCCGGGTTGTCCTTCTGGGCGCGGTCACCCGACGCGCACGGGTCCGGCGTTCGGTGCTTCGCCGGTCGTGGCCGCGAAAATCTGGGTCGCGAAAATCCGAGCCGCGAGAATCCGGGGTCTGGACTGCCTGACCTGAGCTCTGCCTGCGCGCTTCCGGAGCACGGCGGCGCTCCTGTCCTGCGCGCACGCGGAAAGTGGAAACTTCGATTACGGAGCGCAGCAGCTCCAGGTGAGGCATTGCGTCCTTGGCGGTCTTCCCCGGAAACAGGATGGAAAATTCCTCTCCCCCCACGCGATAAGCACGGCCCCCGCCGGTGACGCCGGCGAGTTTGCCTGCCACCATGCGCAACACCTGGTCGCCGGTCTCGTGGCCGTAGGTGTCGTTGAACTTCTTAAAGTGATCGATGTCCACGACAGCAACCGCGTAGGGTTCTTC
>DATGYF010000273.1:0-3455 GCA_035298145.1 Terriglobales bacterium
CAGAGAAAGGATGGCAGTTTTTCATGACCGGCGCGAGGTCAAACCTGTTTGACTCGCCAAGACCACCAGAGGGGAATGACTGGCGCAGGGGAGGCTGTTGACCCCAACCCCGCCATTGTACACCGCGTTGGCGGATGCGACCTACGGCGTTACAGGCTTGAACTGGGAAGTTAAGGCGGGCTTACTTCTTCTTTTTTTTGTCTTTGTCTTTTTCTTTCTTCTCGGAGCTCATCTTCCTGGCAATTTCTTCGACCAGCTTGGGCCTTAACTCGGCCAACATGGTATCGACGATGCTGGCGATCGCGGTGGATTCTCCCGGTGCCTCAGCGGGGGACGCTTCCACGTCGGCGGTTTCCGGGTCCGGTTCCGCAGCCGGTTCTGCAACTGAGGCGGCCGCACTTGCGTCCTCCTGAGAGACACTTTGCGGAGCGCTGGTTTCGGCGGCTGGAGCATCCGCCACGGGTGCGGAAGCCGGTGCGCTGACGAATGATTCGCGTATCTGCTTCCAGTTCTGCCAGGCGGCTGCCAGTTCCGCTTCGCGTTGCGGAGCTATTTCGACGCTGGCGACGGGCACATTCTCCGAGATTTCTGGCGCGACAGTGGTCGAAGATATCGCTTCCACCTGGGGCACTGGTTCCGAGGCAGAACCTGCCGCTGCCGCGGCTGCGTATGCCGATTCTTCCTTCGCCACCGCGGGCTCTGGTTCTTGCGCCGCCGCTTGAGCGATTTCCTGAACCGCCGGGCTTTCAACGCTGCTGGTCTCGGCAGCCGTGGAAGCCGGGACCGGTTCCGCGGCGGCCACCGCCTCGGTGACGCTCACTGGGTCGGCGATTACCGGTTCGGCCGCTTCGACGGCCGGTGCCGGAACCTCTACCGCTGCGGCAGGAGCCAGATCTCTGGCCGCGGACGCCCGTTCCATTTCCTGGTCCAGCGCGGCTGCGGATTCTTCCACCGCGACCGCAACCGATTCCGCGATCCATCGCGGCCCGGTGATGGCGGCTTCGGCAGCCGCTACGGAGGCAGCGCCGGCAGCAACTTCCTGACCAGTTCCGTTCGTACCCGATGCCGTCGCCGTGCTTTCGCTGCCCTGGCCGTTGGAGGGCGCTAAAGATGCAATCGCAGCCATGACCTCGGCATCGCGGCTAGATGGTTTCTCATCCTCGGCGGCCGGGACCGACGCGGCTTGAGGTGTGGTATCCGTTTCCGCCACGGCCGCCGGTAATTCGGTTGCGGAAGGAAGATCATCCGTCTTCGCAGCTTGGTTGCTGGCAACGGCTTCGGCAACTCCCTCAGTCTCCACTGGGGCGGGCTCGGCGGCGACTTCCACTGGAGGCGCTTGTTCCGATTCTGTCGCAGAAGCCAGGGTTACAGCCTGCGGTTCGGGCTCGACCGCGGTACTCTCGGCGGATGCGGCCGGAAGTGCAGCGGCAGAGTCCGATGCGGATCCCTCGGCAATTACGGTCGCAAGTCCAGCCTTGCCATCAAACGACGCAGCCGCCGCAGTAATGGCAGCGATTTCCTCGGAGGTGATGTCAGCCGGCAGGCCGGCTGGTATCGGACGCTCAAACTCCTGCTTCAGGTCCGCGGGCGTCCCGCTCTCGCTGCGTGCGAAATCACGGGAGGGTCCGGCAATCGCCTCGGGCGGCGCTTCTGCTTCCGCCGGCCTGACTTTTGCGTTCGGTCCGGGAATGGTGAGGCGATTTTTCCATCCGGTTTCCTTGTCACCGAAATCAGCCCCCTCGACCGCCGCCAGGGCCCTGGCGAAGCGGCCCGACTTCTGGGGTTGCGGGGCTGCCACAATCTTGTCTTCGAGCTTGGTCAGGGCGGTGAGAAGTTCAGTGGCTTCAAAGGGCTTGACGATGAAAGCATCGGCGTTCACGCGCCGCGCTTCTTCGGGCCGGAAGGGTTCCAGTTTGCCCACCGTCAGCAACACTGGAATTCGCGCTGTCTCCGCCGCTTCCTTGACCCGCTGGCAAACTTCCAGGCCGCCGTAGCCTGGCATATAGACATCCAGGACGATAATGTCGGGCTTGTTTTCCGCAATCTTCTTGAGCGCCGCCGAACCGTTATTGACGGTGACAACTTCGTAGCCGGCATCGGTCAGGATGCGGCGGCCCATATTCTGGGCGGTCACACTGTCGTCGGCAAGCAGTACTCTTCGCGCCAAGGGATTTCCTTTGGTGAGGGGGAGACAGCCTGAAGTTAATTGGTGCCGGATCGTAAGTCAATGACAAGAAGAGAGTAAGCAGGTTACCACTGGTCAGTGGCAAGTGGGGGCAACGGCCCTTGATTTGCTTATGGGCTCGACCCTGCGATCAGGCTCGTGGCTATCAATTCTAGAAGGGAATGATTTTCTGCAGACCCTTCTTTTTCTTGTGCTTGCTGGAGGACATGGCTGCCTCAATGTCCTTGTCGTCGGCGGGAGCCGAGGCTCCGGCGGCGGTCGTGCCATTGGCGCCGGTGGCGGCCTGCCCGCCCGCCGCGGGATCGAGTTCGTTGACCTGGGTGGGGGGCGGCGCAGTCTGGGCGCCATTGTCCACGTTGGGCTTGAGTTCGTTGGGGTCAGCGGCCACATTGGGAGCCAGTTCATTGGGATCGGCAGCCGGCGCTGGGTTGCCTGCTGGGGTTACGGCAGTCTCCGGCGCGGGCGTATCCGAACGCGGAGCCGGCTGGTCCGGGGCCAGGGCGCCTTTGCCCAGGGTCTCAATCGCCACTGAGTTCTTGTCCCCTGCGGCCGCGCCGCCCATCATGGCCCGCGTCGCTTCCTGCACCACTGAAGTGGCGCTGACCACCTGTGGATCCACCAGAGTTGGTTCACCTACTCTGACAGCCTCGGCCACGTCGGGGTGTTTCTGGAAATTTCCCATCAGCCGGGAAACCGTGCTGGCTTCGCGGCGGCTCTCTTCTTCCGCCTTGTTCTGCGCCAGCGCTGCTTTTGTCGGCCTGGGGATGGGCTGATGCAGGGCCTCCAGCCGGGCCTTGGCGTCCACTGTCCGTTCCATCAGCGGATACCGCGTCAGGATGCGGGAGTAGGCGTCGGTTGCATTCTTGGCAAAGTCTTCGATCATGCGCGCCTTGTACACCTCATTGCCCGGCCGCGACCGCAGCATCGCAATCTCGCCTTCGTAGGCTTGTCCAAGAAGATACAGAGCTTCATCCGCCTTGCTGTACAGCGGGTATTTGTCCATCAGGGAACGCAGCCGCGCGATGGACGCGGGATACGACTGACGCAGATAGTAGAAGCGCCCCACCCGGAATTCGCGCTCCGCAATCACTTCCTGCACTTCCAGCAGACGTTGTTTGCCCTCGGCCACCACTTTCTTGTTGTCCGGATACTGAAGAATCAGCTGGCGGTATTCTTCCTCCGCGCGCATGGCGTGGGTGTAGTCGCGGTCCGGCTTCTCCATCTGCTGATAGTGGATGTTGGCAATTTTCAGCTGCGCTTCGGCAGCCTC
>DATGYF010000274.1:0-22840 GCA_035298145.1 Terriglobales bacterium
TTTCAGCGGGTGCAGTTCACCAGCGACATGCTTCCGTCCGACGTCCTGGGCATCTCGATCTACTCTGCCATCGAGCAGCAGTTTGAGTTCAAGCGGGGACCGGTTTTCACCAACGTCCTGCTCGCCGACGAGATCAACCGCACCACTCCCAAGACTCAGTCCGCGTTGCTCGAGGCCATGAACGAAGGCCAAGTCACGGTGGACTCACACTCTTATTCTCTGCCGCAGCCGTTTCTTGTGATTGCTACTCAAAATCCAGTCGAGCACCACGGGACCTATCCTTTGCCGGAGTCGCAACTGGATCGTTTCCTTATGCGGGTGCGGATGGGTTATCCCGATGGCGAGTCGGAACGCGAGATTCTGCGCTCTGAAGCGGGCACGGCCCAACTCGAACTTCTGGAGCCGGTGCTCACGGGCGCTGACGTACTCGAAATGCAGCAGGCGGTCACGCAGGTGCGAGTGGATGACTCGCTGGTTGGCTATGTGCTGGCGATTGTTCGCGCCACCCGCGAGTCCGAACAGTTCTCCTTGGGGGTTTCCCCCCGCGGTTCCCAGATGCTCTACCGTGCTGGGCAGGCCATGGCCTTTCTCGGTGGCCGCAACTTCTGTGTCCCGGAAGACTTCAAGCCGCTGGTGGTGGCAGTCTTTGCCCACCGCGTGGCGGTAAACGGCCGCTACTCTTCTACCCTCAAGAAATCCGAACAGGCGGAGCAATTGCTCCGGGAACTGGTTGAAACTATCCGCGTGCCGGTGTAGGGCGGTTGCCTGCCAGGGCTCTCGAGAACAAAAATCAGTTGTCAGTTTTGAGTTCCCGGTTCTCAGTTTGCCGTTCATAATGGTCAACTGTGATGTCATTCCTTCGTTTCCTCATGCTGCTCTCTCTGATCGTGTGGCTGGGCGGCGTAATATTTTTCCCGGTCGTCGCACAAACTTCTTTTTCGGTGCTGCCTACGCGCCATCTGGCAGGGTCGGTGGTGGGGCGTTCATTGGGCATCCTGCACTGGATGGGAATGATCTCCGCGGTCGTCTTTCTGGCCAGTTCGCTGCTGTTGAGCCGGCTGAGCAACGGCGAAGCCCAGTGGTTCGCGGCGCGGAATGTGCTCATCTGTATCATGCTGCTGCTTACGTTGATCTCGCAGTTTGGCATCATTCCTCGTATGGACGCGATCCGGGCCTCGATAGGGGAGATTGATGCCGCGCCGATTGACAGCCCCGCTCGCGTGCAATTCGATGGCTTGCATCATTGGTCCACCCGGATCGAGGGCGGAGTGCTCCTGCTCGGACTGGCGGTGGCTTATCTGACAGCACGCTCCCTGACCTGATCTGGCTGTTATCATCTTTGTGTCCCTATGAAAACTGGCATTATCGGCCTGCCTCAGGTGGGCAAGACCTCTCTGTTCCGCATTCTCACCAAGGCGCACCTTTCCGGCCAGGCCCACTCCAACCCGCGCGAGGCCCATATAGGAGTGGCCAAAGTTCCGGACGAACGCCTCGACCGCCTGGCCGCGCTCTACAATCCGAAAAAGCTCACTCACGCCTCTGTCGAATATGTGGATGTGGGTGCCATTGGCCAGGAGGCCCTGAAGGAAAGCGCGTACGTCGGGCACCTGCGCAATGTGGACGCCCTGGCCCACGTGGTCCGCGCCTTCGATGATCCTTCCATTCCGCACGTCGGGCCGGTCGATCCTCTTCGTGACATCAAGAACGTCGATTTCGATCTCATGGTCAGCGACCTGGGGCAGATCGAAAAGCGGCTGGAGCGCCTGGAGAAAGACCTGAAGAAAATGCGCACTCCAGACCTGGAGAAAGAGTTCGATCTTCTGAAACGGGCCAATGCGCACTTGGGTACCGAGCGGCCGCTGCGCGAAATGGAAATGACGCCGGAGGACAAGAAGCGTCTGCGCGGCTTCATGTTCCTGAGCGAGAAGCCGATTCTTTACGTGCTCAACGTCGGGGAGAGCACGGAGTTGGGCAACGATCTCGAAAACGCGATCACGAAGTACAACTTGACCGAAGTGGTGTCGCGGCCCAATGCGTCTGCGTCTGCAATTTGCGGAAAAGTAGAGGCGGAACTCGCGGAAATGAGCGACGAGGATGCAGCCGAATTTCTGGGCAGCTACGGGTTAAGAGAAAGCGGACTGGTCCGCCTGATTCGTACGACCTACTCGCTGCTGGGACTGATCTCCTTCTTCACTGCCGGCGAAGACGAATGCCGCGCTTGGACCATTCCTGTCCGCACCCGCGCAGTGGAAGCCGCCGGCGCCATCCATTCCGATCTCGAAAAACACTTCATCCGCGCTGAAACCATCCGCTGGGACCAGCTGCTCGAGGCTGGCTCAGAAGCTAACGCCCGCGCCAAAGGCACCTTGCGTCTCGAAGGAAAAGACTACATCGTGCAGGATGGCGATGTGATGCATATCCGGCACAGCGGCTAATTCCCGTTTTGGAACTGAGAACTGGGAACTCAGAACCGAGAACAGACCAGTTCTCTGTTCTCAGTTTCAAGTTCTTAGTGTTCATACGTCACATCTTTTTCTGACAGATGCTGGCATGATCGTCCTCAGGAGGACTACTTATGGGGCAGTCATACCGGGACCTGATCGCATGGCAGAAAGCCATGGATTTTGTGATGGACGTTTACCGCACCAGCAAAGCATTTCCGCGGGACGAGCTTTACGGACTCTCCAGCCAACTGCGAAGATCAGCGGTTGGGGTCCCGACCAACATTGCAGAGGGGCAGGCACGTTTCTCCGCCAATGAATTCCATTACTTCCTGGGGCGCGCCCGAGGATCCCTGGTCGAAGTCGAAACCCAACTCATGATTGCCCAGAACCTGGCGTACTTTACCCCTGAGCACGGCAAGCATCTTCTCGATCAGGCGGCCGAGTTAGGAAAAATACTAAATGGTCTGATCGGCGCAATTCGGCCCGCGGCCTAGCTGAGAACCGGAAACTTGGGACTGGGAACTGGTATCATCGCCCGCGTAGATGCATCCCATCCTCCTCAGCGTTTTCCTCGGTCTGACCGCAGCGGCGGCCAATGTTTTTGGCGGCGCCATCATCGTTCAGAAGAATTGGGACCGGTCTTACCTGAAGTACTTTGTGGCGCTGGGCGCGGGATTCATGCTGGCCACGGCGATCATAGAGATTTTTCCCGCCAGCCTGGAGTTGCGCGGCAAGAGCGCTGCCTTCCTGGTTCTCGCCGGATACCTCATCGTTCACTTATTCGAACATACCGTCACGCCGCACTTCCATTTCGGCGAGGAGACTCATAGGGATGCATTCGTCCACGGTCACCGGGGATATTCGGTGCTCCTGGGACTGATTATCCATACTTTTTTTGACGGTATTGCCATTGCTTCCGGCTTCATCGTTTCCGACTGGCTGGGATGGGTCATCTTTTTGGCCATTTTCCTGCACAAGATTCCGGAAGGATTCACCATCGCGTCGGTCATGCTGGCCAGCGGACAAAGCCGGCGTACTGCCTGGGGCGCGTCGATGCTACTGGGCGCATCGACGCTGGCCGGAGTCCTCACCATGACTCTTTTCCGCCATCAGGTCAGTTATGGCTTGCCGCTCTCGGCAGGGGTGACGATTTACGTGGCTGCTTCAGACCTGATGCCGGAGGTCAACCGGGAGCCAGGCGTGAGAATGGCGCTGGTGGTCTTTCTCGGAGTGGGGCTGCTCTTTCTGCTCGATACCCTTGTGCACGTGCACTAACTGGTGTGGTCTAGCTGGTGTGGGTCGGACACTCCCCACCCACACGACCTATTCCACTGTATGTTTCGCCGTGTAGCCCTCCCGCGCCATGACGGTGTACTTCACGTCTTTGCCTTTCTGGTCTTTCACTTTCAGCGGTCCTCCATCGGGAGCAACTACCTCTACCTTCAGTTTGCGATAAGTGCCATCCAGCTTGGGATTGGTGGGGTGGTAGGCGAGATTGTACTGGTTGCGGATATCGCCGATGACGTCGCGAAAAATCTCGGGCAGCTCCGCCTGAAAGCGGGGGAAGTAGGCGCGTCCTCCAGTCAGGCGGGCGAAGGTCCTCATCTCGTTATCGCCCTGCAGGTAATCCATTTCGCCGACCGGGATGCCCATGCCGTGGGTGTAACCGCAGCGATGGGACTCACAGTAGTTTCGCACGGCAAAGCCTACGCTGATGGGGAAAATGGTGACGTCATGAGTGGTCTTGATCTTCTTCATGATCTGGTCGAGGTTGAGCTTGCTGAAAGTGTCCACCCCCGTAGTTACCAGGATGATGTACTTGCGCCCTTGAATCTGATCGACGCGGTCCAGCGTGTCATACAGGGCGTCAAACAGGTTGGTTTCGGCGAACCCCGGTATTCGCAACTGATTCAGCGCCCCAAAGACCGCTTGCTTGTCCTGAGTGAAGTCGGCCAGGATGTGCGGTTTCATGTCGTAAGAGATCACCGCCACCCAGTCATTTTTCTTGAGGGCATTGGCGAATGAATAGCTGGCGTTCAGCGCGTCCACCATGAAGTAATAGTTGGTAGAGGCAAATTCAACCAGCAAGACGGCAGTGATGGGGGCTTGCGAAACATCGAAGTCAGCCACCGATTGCTGGACGCCATCTTCCAGCACGCGAAAGTTGTCCTTCTTCAGGCCGGGGATGAATTGCCCGTCTTTGGTAGTGACCAGAACGTCCACGTTCACCAGCGGTACGTCCACCTTGATGGAGTAATCCGGCATGCCCTCAACTTTCTTCGGTCTGGCTGGGGGCGGTGGCGGCGGTTCTTCTTTCTTCTTCGGGATGGCGTAGGGTCCGACGTCGTTCTGTGGGCCGCCTGCCTCGGGCGGCGCTTCCTGCTTCTGCCCGCCGGCGGCGGGTTCGGACTGGTCCTCTGCCAGCAGCCCGGGGGCGCCCACGGTCAAGGCCAGCAAAGCCAGCATCATCAATGGGATAGTAAGAGCGGGCCGGCGAAATTTCAGATTTCTGGTCCAATCATTTCTAATCCAGTGAATGGAAAACATGGAATTCCTCGGTAAATCGTTATGCTAGTATAGACGCAGGGCTTCGCGATTGGGATGTTTTGCACGGCCTTTGACTGTCGCTTTTCGCTCCTCCTTCGCACCAAGAGCAGGATACAAAGCGCAAAGAATAAGGTTTCCGTTCGCGGGCGCCAGGCTCCAGGTTCAAATTCATGAGACGTGCGCTTTTCTCCAGTGTCATTGCTCTTCTGCTCTCTTCCATTATCCAGGCCCAGACACCCAAAGCAGTGGAAACCATTCCGGTGAGCGAGATTCATGCCGGAATGCACGGCGTGGCTTACACGGTTTTCCAGGGCACCAAACCAGAATCCATGGGAGTAGAAGTTCTCGGGATTCTGCGGAACGCGAACGGCCCCAAGGGCGACATCATCCTGGTGCGTTTGTCGGGCGAGAAAGTGGAATACACCGGGGTGGTCGCGGGCATGAGCGGGAGCCCGGTTTATTTGAACGGCAAACTGGCGGGAGCACTGGCCTTCCGCATCGGCGAATTCTCCAAGGAGCCGATCGCCGGCGTGACTCCCATCAAAGAGATGTTCGAGATCAGCGCCATGGACCGCAGGCCGGGAAGCACCGTGAACGCGGAGTCTTCGGTCCATACACCCACCCGAACCTCAGGGCCTGGGGCTGCTGGACTTACTTCTGACGGACTTGCTGCCAAGGACTATGCCAACTATCTGAAGCCGATCGAAGCTCCGCTGGTGTTCAGCGGATTCTCGCAGGAAGCCGTGCAGCGCTTCTCTCCCCAGTTCGCCAAGGCCGGGATCGTGCCGGTGATGGGAGTAGGCTCGGTCAACGAAAGCAAGCAGCCCGAACCTTTGGAGCCGGGCTCGGCAATCAGCGCGATTCTGGTGCGCGGCGACATGGACATCGCAGCCACCTGCACCGTCACCTACATGGACGCCCACCATCTGCTGGCCTGCGGTCACCCCCTGCTGCAATTTGGCATGGTGGATTTGCCCATGACCAAAGCGGAAGTCCTGGCCACACTGCCGTCGCCGCTCAACGCCTTCAAGATCGTAAATGCCACCGAACCGGTGGGCGCCTTCGTGCAGGACCGGCACACCGGCATCCTGGGAGAGTTTGGCAAGCAGCCGGAGATGATTCCCGTCACTTTGAATATTCACGGGGGGGCGACCGACAAGCAATTTCACTATGAAGTGCTGAACAACGCCAACCTTAGCCCCCTGGCCATGATGGCGACGGTATTCAACGCGCTGCACGGCGTGAACGAGTACGGCGAGGACACTACCTACCGCATGAACGGCCGCATCAGCGTGAACGGATATCCCGACGTCACGGTGCAGAACATGTTTGCCCCTTCGGATGGCGGACAGCCGGCCGCGGTCATGGCGGCGCTTTCGCTGGGGGACCGCTTCAGCCGCATTTACGACAACCCGTACACCGTACCCGGCATTGGCGGCGTCCAGCTTGATTTCGACCTGGTGCGCGAACGTCGCTGGGCGCGCCTCGAAGGCGCCCGCACCGATTTGATCGAAGCCCGTCCGGGCGACGAAATCACCATCGAGACCGTGCTGCGCCCTTACCGCGGCGAAGTGATTCTGCAGCAGATTCCCATTCATATTCCAACCTCCACATCGCGGGGACCGCTGCGGATTCTGGTCAGCGATGGCGAGACCCTGGATCGGGTTCGCCGCGGCAACCCGCTGCTGGGACGCAAAATGGACCTGGCATCCACCATTGCTTTGCTCAACAAGCAGCATGTGAACAATCGGGTGTACGTTTCGCTGCTGGAAGCTGACCCGGAAGCCATGGTCGCGGACAAGGTCATGCCCACGCTGCCGCTTTCCATCATGAATGTGATGGACAGCATGCGCGGCACCCAGGAGATGATCGTACAGGGCGAGTCCTCGGTGAATGAGGCGGCCACCGGCCCATTGGATTACGTAGTTGCGGGTGCGCAGGTCCTAACCATTACGGTCAAGTAGGATGTTCGTGTGGTCGCGGGCGACCTGCCCGCGAAAGTGGAAACCCAAAACCAAATGCCGCGGGCGGGTCGCCCGCGACCACATCAAACCACACCAAAAGCCGTATCGCAGCCCTCCGTGATAGTCTGAATTCTTCCGCTCCAGATCGCAATGAGGTAACAAAATTGGCAATTCGTCCGCACAAGCAATTCTTCCTCGTTCCTACTCTCTTATTACTCTTCGCAACCTTCGCTTCCGCCGAAGGCACCCGTACCTGGGAGCAGTCCAAGTTTGAAGATCTGAGCAAGGGCACGGCGACGGGCGTGGCCATTCGCAGCACTGGCGGACTGGAACTGGCGCCGGCCTTCAAGGCGATCTCGACTACGCCATCCACCTACATATGGTCGATCGCGGCGGACCAGAGCGGAAATCTTTATGCCGCCACCGGCGGACCCGCCCGGGTGTATCGCATCACGCCGCAGGGACAGACCTCCACCATCTTCGAGCCCCAGGAGTTGCAGGTGCAGGCCCTGGCGGTGGACAAGAACGGCATTCTCTACGCCGCCACCAATCCGGACGGGAAGGTGTATCGCATTGAGCGTCTGGCCAGCCCGGCAGCGGCCAAGGGAAAGGAGCCGGCGACAATCAAAGCCTCCAGCGAATTCTCTGCCTCCGTATATTTCGATCCCGGGACGAAATACATATGGGACCTGACTTTCGATAATGCCGGCAACCTGTACGTCGCCACCGGCGATCACGGCGAAATCTATCGGGTGACTCCCAAAGGGGAGCATTCCGTATTTTTCAAAAGCGATGAAGCGCATATTCGGGTCTTGTCGGTGGACGCGCAGGGCAATCTGATTGCGGGCTCGGACGGCAGTGGACTGGTGTACCAGATCAGGCCCAGCGGTGAAGGCTTCGTCCTTTACAGCGCCCCCAAGAAAGAAATCACGGCGCTGGCCGTCGACAAAGCGGGAAATATTTATGCCGCCGGCGTGGGAGAGAAGCGTGCCGGGCCCACTCCGTCAATCTTTCCTTCGCCGGTCACGACTCCTATACCGGCCCCCACGGGCGGGCCGGCACAACCCGGCATAGTAGTGCTGAATCCGGGCGCCATGCCCCCCGCCCTGGTGAGCAGCATCCCGCTTACCGGAACGAGCGCCAGCGGCGGTTCGGAAATTTACCGGATCGCGCCCGATGGCTCGCCCCGGCGCATATGGGCTTCGCGCGAGGACCTGGTGTATGCCCTGGCTTTCGATTCGACGGGGCGCCTGTTGGCTGGTACGGGAAACCGCGGTCATGTTTTCGCCATCACCGGCGAAGATCGCTTCGTCGATCTGCTGAAGGCCAGCGCCACCCAGGTCACGGCGTTCGCCAAAGCTCCGGCGGGCGGGCTGTATGTGTCCACCAGCAACCTGGGCAAAGTATTCCTGCTGGGCGGGTCGGCTGAATCCGAGGGCAGCTATGAGAGCGATGTGTTCGACGCCAAAGTTTTCTCCCGCTGGGGCCGCGCCGAATTGCGCGGCGCGGGGCAGGTACAGCTCTTTGCCCGCAGCGGCAACGTGGACAATCCCGACCGCAACTGGAGCCCCTGGCAGCCGGTCGATCTGCTGAAAGACCCGGTCCTCAATGTGCCGCCGGCCCGGTTCATCCAGTGGAAAGCCGCGCTGCACGCCGGAACCACCGCACCCAGCGTGGACAGCGTGCTATTGAATTACCTGCCCAAGAACGTCGCTCCCGACTTCGACGATGTCACGGTGCAGGTGGGCGTGCGTTACCAGCCCTTGCCCAAGCTCGCGCTGGTACCCGACACGAGCGGGACCGCAGCCGCCAATCCGCAGCCGCGTTTTGACGCGCCGCCTCCCACCACTCGCGATTCCGATTCGATCGGCGTGAAGTGGACCGTCCATGACGACAACGACGACCAGATGGTTTACTCCGTCTATTACCGCGGCGACGGTGAAACCCGCTGGCTCCTGCTGAAAGATGACCTGAACGACAAGTACTATTCATTCGACGCGTCGCTGCTGCCGGATGGCGGCTACACGGTCGAAGTCATGGCCTCGGATGCGCCCTCGCATTCTCCTGGCCAGGCGCTGACTTCTACCCGCGACAGCGCGCGCTTCGAAGTAGATACCACGCCGCCCCGAATTGAGGGGCTCAAGGCGGTCGTGGAAGGCACGCAAATCCACGTGAGCTTCCACGCCGTCGATGGATTTTCCAACATCAAGCGCGCCGAGTATTCGGTGGATGCTGCCGACTGGCAATATGTGGAACCAGTGGGCCAGCTGGCGGACTCAAAATCGGCGAATTATGACTTCCAGGTTGCGGTGCCTGCGGGCGGGAATCCAGCGTTACCGGACCCGGCGAAAATATCTTCCGAGCATGTGGTGGTGGTTCGGGTCTATGACCGCTTCGACAACATGAGTTCGGCAAAGACGCTGATCCGCAAGTAAGTGGTTGGTAGCGCCGTCCCGGCGGCTGTGGTGGGGGCGTCCCGCCCGCACTGCCGAGGGCGAGACGCCCTCGGGACAGCCGGCAGGATGCCGGCGCTACCCAGAGTCAAGATCAGCGGAGCTTCGCTCCGCCGGACAGATGAGGATATCTGTCCCTACGCGGTGATCTGATCGGCATTGCGCAGTTCCGGGAAGGCCCACGCCCAGATTGCGATTACCACCAGAGTCCCTACTCCACCCAGCACCACCGCCGGCACCGTCCCAAACCATTGCGCCGTCAAGCCGGACTCGAACTGGCCCAGCTCGTTTGAGACTCCGATAAAGATCATGTCCACGGCATTGACCCGTCCGCGCATTTCATCCGGAGTGGCCAGCTGGACCAGGATGGAGCGGATGATCACGCTGACCATGTCGGAGGCGCCGAGCAACAGCAGAGCTACGAGCGACAGGGTCAGGCTGCGCGAAAGCCCGAAAATGATTGTGCACACGCCAAATCCGGCCACACAGATCAACATGGTGAGTCCGGCACGGCGCCGCAGGGGACGGTGCGCCACCAGAATCGCCATCGCGATCGCGCCCACGCCCGGAGCGCTGCGGAGCAGGCCCAGTCCCCAGGGGCCGGTCCTGAGAATTTCGCTGGCATAGACCGGCAGCAGCGCCACGGCGCCTCCCAGCAGGACGGCAAACATGTCCAGCGAGATCGAGCCCAGCACCAGTTTATGGTTCCAGATGTAGTGAAACCCCGCGAGCACAGTGTTCCAGGTGACGGGTTCGCGCGCCCGGGCCTGGGTCTGCAAGGTGATCCGGAGAGTGGAAAAAACGGCGGCCAAGCCCGTGACTACCGCAGTGGCGTACACCACCGTGGGCCCGCGTGAGAGCGCGTACAGAAAGCCTCCGATTGATGGTCCGAGGATGGTTGCCGCCTGAAAGATGCTGGCGTTCCAGGCCACGGCGTTGGGAAAATGTTCCTCCGGAACCAGTTGGGGCAGAAGCGCGCGGCTCACTGGGGCGTTGAAGGCGCGCACCACACCCACCATCACGACGACGGCGTAAATCAGATGAACAGAATGGCTACGGCTCCAGGCAATCGCCCACAGCAGTCCGGAAGCAACGGCGAAGCCGCAGTAGCACAACGTGACCACTTTGCGCCGGTCGAAGCGGTCCGCCACATGTCCCGAAACCAGAAACAGGAGCATGCCGGGGAGAAACTGGGCCAGGCCGATCAATCCGAGATCGAGAGGACGCCGGGTGATCTCGTACACCTGCCATCCCACTGCCACCGACTGCATTTCCAGGGCGGCCACGATAAAGAAGCGCGCAGCCTGGTAAATGGTGAAGTCAGGATAGGTGAACGCGATGCGGCCGGCTGGAAGACTGGCTCCTGCGGATTCTGCCATCCTCATCTACTGTGCCACAAAACCAGCGCGGCTGGAGCAGGACTTGCGGGCCCCAATACATCCTGCTCAGTCCTCGGCCTTACGTCTTTGAGGAGCCGCAGCGGGTTGCGCCCGAACAGCGAACCCCAGGCGCTAAAGCGCCGCACACTGCGAGGCTGACAAAGCGGCCACCGGGGGCTGAAGCCCGCACACTTTTCTGACGACCTACGCGGCCCTGAAGGGCCGCTCTTCCACGGAAGAATCGCTATAATCCGCAGCGTGCTGGTATTTCTTCGCACTGTCGGGTGGCTGGCGTGCGTTGTGTATGCCACCATCCCAGGCTTTTGGCTGCTCATCCATCCTCGCGTAAAGTACTGGCGATCACGGCAGGGTTCGCCCTATCGCATCCTGATACCGTTCTGGATTGCCATGTGGGTTGTGGTTGCGGCAGGCACAGCGAAATGGCGGGACCTGGCGCTGTACGCCACGCCATGGAGCTGGCTGCCTGCCGCGTTGCTTTTCGCCGCTGGAGTGTGGATCTACCGGCGCTCGGGAGCCGGCTTCAGCGCTGCCCAGCTTGGTGGCCTGCCAGAGCTCATTCCTGGACATCGCGATCAGCGCCTCATCACTTCGGGCATACGCTCCCGGGTCCGCCATCCCGTCTATCTCGCGCACCTATGCGAGATGTTCGCCTGGAGCGCGGGAACCGGGTTGGCGGTCTGCTACGCGCTGACCTTGCTTGCGGTGATTACAGGCGGCATCATGATCCGGCTGGAAGATAAGGAGCTTGAGCAGCGCTTCGGAGCAGAATACCGGGAATATCGTCGAAGGGTACCGGCTGTCGTGCCCCGGGAAAATTTATTCAGGAACAGTCGATAGCGGGTCTTCCCGTTCGATTAGTCCTTGGGGAGGGCACGGCTTGAGCCGTGCCGCTCCGAATCGCTCGTCGGCGGATCGGCTTCAGGGCACGACTGTGCCCTTCCACGTAAGTCGGTGCTGTCGAGCCGACGGTACAGGCAAGGAGGCCTGGCAAAAATGCAATATCTGTTACTGATCTACAGTGGTGAAAGCCGGCAGCACAAAGTCGATGGGCCCGAACGCGAGAAGGCGCTTCAGGAATTCCGGGCCTTCACCCGAAGCATCCACCAGAGCGGACACCTTCTGGGCAGCAACGAGTTGGACCTCACCTCCAAGGCCGCGACCGTGCGGGTGCGCGACGGCAAGCGCATGGTCACCGACGGTCCGTTCGCCGAAACCAAGGAACAGCTCGGCGGTTATTATTTGATCGAAGCCAAAGACCGTGAAGAAGCCATCACCATCGCGGCCCGGATTCCGTCGGTGAGCTGGGGTTCAGTCGAAGTGCGGCCTGTTATTCCGCATCCCATGCCCTGACGCGTTAGACCGCGTGGCGGCCCGCGGTTGCGGCGATGCACGCCAGATCTTCAGGGCCTGAGCCCGTTCATGATGACGCCAGCTTGGGGACTGATTCAAGTTCCGCAGCGTGCGGCGGTGTGGCGGCTATAATTCGATTTGGCTGAAAGCTGATGGCTGACGGCTGATCGCTTCCTCATGCGCTTCGAATTCTTCATCGCCACCCGTTATCTGCGCGCCAAGCGCCGCCAGGCTGTCATTGGCGTGATTACCGGGATCTCCATTGCCGGGGTCGCCGCCGGAGTGGCATCGTTGGTAGTGGCTCTTGCCATCAACAACGGCTTCCGTCAGGACCTGCAGGACCGCCTGCTGGGCTCGACCTCGCACATCAATCTCCTGCGGGTAGAGAGCGACGGTATCAAGAACTGGCGTCCGCTGATGGAGCGATTATCGAAACAGCCCCATGTGGTGGGCACAGCGCCCGCAATTTACGAACAAGTGTTGATCTCGCGGGGTCCGCGGGCCCGCGGGGCGGTGTTGAAAGGGATGTTTCCTGCTTACGAGCGGAAGGTGAGCGATCTGCTGAACACGGTGAAGATTGGTTCGATGGATCCGCTGGACACGGAGCCGGGTCTTCGACCCGGCCTGGGCGGGTCGGAGACCCGCCCCCACACGGCCGCAACAGATGCCGGCGAATCTCCTGACGATCTGAACTCGGTGCAGGAGCGTATCGCTTCCATGCCGCCGATCGTTTTGGGCAAGGACATTGCGGAAGACCTGGACGCGACGCTGAACTCGGTGGTGCTGGTCACCAGTCCGCAGGGAGAACTCACACCGTTTGGACTGGTTCCGAAGTACAGCCGCTTCCGCGTGGTGGGGGTTTTCAATTCGGGCTTTTTCGACTATGACAGTTCATGGGCGTTCACCCGCCTCTCTGACACGCAAAATCTGGAAGGCCTGGGCGACCAGATCACGGTGCTCGAGTTCAAGGTGGATGACATTTACCAGGCGGGTAAGATTTCCGGGCAACTGGAACAGGCCGCGGGCAAAGGTTTCATGGCAACCAACTGGATGGAGCAGAACAAGGCGCTGTTCCGCGCTTTGAGACTGGAGCGACTGGTGACGTTCATTACCATCGGACTGATCGTCTTCGTCGCTGCTCTGAACATTCTGATCTCGCTGACCATGATGGTGATGGAGAAAACGCGGGACATCGCCGTGCTCATGTCGATGGGCACGAGGAAGTCGCAAGTGCGACGGTTGTTTATCACGCAAGGATTGTTGATTGGCGTTATCGGTACGGCGATCGGGTTGGTGCTCGGCTATGCCCTGTCCTGGGCGGGAGGGCACTATCATCTGCTGTCATTGGCCCCCGAAGTTTATTCCATCGACTACGTGCCTTTCGCTCCCCGCGCCATCGATGGCGTCCTGGTCGCGTTGGTGGCCATCGGGATTTCCCTGGTGGCGACGTTGTATCCCTCCTGGTCGGCGGCGCGCATTCTTCCCGCTGAAGCTCTCCGCTACGAGTGATCCCCTGGGCCGGCCTAGTGACCATGGTCATGTCGTAATTCGCAAAAATTGGGCTTAAGGTTTCCTTCATAGGCGCTCCCAAAGTGGGAGCAGAAGGTTTTCGGCCCTTTGTTCATGCTTTAATGAGAGGTTGCGCTTGCGGATAGCCGGGAGCTATGGCAGGCAGCTGCGGTTTGAGCCGAGGAGCCGGACTTTTGCATCTAATTGAACAGGAGACGATGCTGCGCGTCGAAAGTCTGAAAAAAGTCTTTCGCTCGGGCGCGTCGGACCTGGTGCTCTTTGACAATTTGTCGTTTCAGGTGGCCAAGGGAGAAATGCTGGCCATCGTGGGCGAGTCAGGCTCGGGCAAGAGTACCTTGTTACACATCCTCGGCGCTCTTGATCGTGCTTCTTCGGGTGACGTATACTGCGCCCACTTGCGATTGAGTTCGCTCTCGGAAGATGACGCGGCCGGGTTCCGAAATCATGAACTCGGGTTCGTCTGGCAGTTCCACTACCTGCTGCCGGAATTTACGGCACTGGAAAACGTGGCCATGCCGCTTCTGCTTCGGGGTGTGGCCCGGCAGAAGGCGGAGGGGGAAGCTTCGAGGTGGCTGCACGAGGTAGGATTGGAGCCGCGCTCGCATCACCGGGCGGGAGAACTTTCCGGCGGTGAACAGCAGCGCGTGGCCCTGGCTCGGGCACTCATCACGCAGCCGAAGCTTTTGCTGGCGGATGAGCCCACGGGAGATCTCGACAGCCGCACAGCGGACTCGGTTTTTGAATTGATCGCCCGGCTACATCGCGACTACCAGCTGACCTCACTGATTGCCACCCACAATTTTGCCTTCGCGCGCCGCTGCCACCGGGTGTTGCGTTTGCAGCGCGGGAGAGTGGAGGAGGTCGCGCCGGAGACGCTTTCCGGCTAGAGGAGAAGAAAATTCGCAGAGTGACGGCCGGAATTCCGAAAAGGAAAGAAATGAAGTTCGGTTGCCAGTTCATGGTTCTCAGATCTCAGTTGGCGTGACGCATTGTCGGGTTTGCTCGGGATGCCTTTGGTAACGGAGCGGAGGTTCTACCGGCGCTTACGGGCCATAGACGGGTTGGCAGGTAGATTGCAATAATGATGAGGGCGGGTGGTTTCCCAGGGTTCGGGCCGTAAGCAGAAACCTCGGTCCTCAGTAGAGCCAAGGGGGTAGGGCTTTATGTTTGAACGTTATACGGAAAAAGCAAGGCGCGTCATCTTTTTTGCGCGCTACGAAGCCAGCCAGTTCGGGTCTCCTTATATTGAGACGGAGCACCTGCTGCTTGGACTGTTGCGCGAAGACAAAGCCCTGACCAATCGCTTTCTGCGTTCGCACGCTTCAGTCGAATCCATTCGCAAGCAGATTGAAGGACACACCACCATCCGGGAAAAAGTCTCGACCTCGGTTGATCTGCCGTTAAGCAATGAGTGCAAACGGGTGCTGGCTTATGCTGCGGAAGAGGCGGAGCGGCTTTCACACAAGCACATCGGCACCGAGCATTTGCTGTTGGGTTTACTGAGAGAAGAGAAGTGCTTCGCGGCTGAAATTCTGCATGAGCGTGGTTTGAGGCTTTCGACTATTCGCGAGGAACTGGCGCGCAGCAGCCAGGAGAAATCGCAGCCCCAGCGGCAGCGCGAGTCGTCCTTACTCAGTGAGTTTTCCCGCGATCTGACTCAGGCCGCCATGGACAACCAGCTAGACCCGCTGGTGGGACGCGATGGCGAACTGGAGCGCGTCATTCAGATTCTGTGCCGCCGCACCAAGAACAATCCGGTGCTGATCGGCGAGCCCGGCGTGGGCAAGACCGCCATTGTCGAAGGGCTGGCGCAGCGCATCGCAGACGGCGAAGTGCCGTCGTTCCTGGCCGACAAGCGCATTCTCGGACTCGACCTCTCGCTGATTGTCGCGGGCACCAAGTATCGCGGCCAGTTTGAAGAGCGCCTGAAGACCATCATGAAGGAGTTGATGGAATCGCAGAACTCCATCATCTTCATAGACGAATTACATACCCTGGTCGGTGCAGGTTCGGCAGAAGGCTCGCTCGATGCAGCCAACATCCTGAAGCCGGCATTGTCGCGCGGTGAAATTCAGTGCATTGGCGCGACCACCCCGGGCGAGTATCGCAAGTCCATCGAAAAAGATCGTTCGCTGGAGCGGCGCTTCCAGGCAGTGAAAGTTCCGCCGCCGGACGAAGCCAACGCCACCAAAATTCTGTTTGGAATCAAAGACCGGTATGAGAAGTTCCATGCCGTCACTTACACCGACGACTCCATCAACTTCGCCGTATCGCATTCGAACCGTTATATTCCGGACCGCTTCCTTCCGGACAAGGCCATCGACCTGATCGACGAAGCCGGAGCGCGCGTAAAGCTGCGCCAGACTTCGCTGCCGGAAGAGATTACCGAAGTCCAGAAGCGCATCAAGTTCATCGTCCATCGTATGGAGAACGCCATCGCGAACCACGAGTTCGAGAAGGCGCGCTTCTACTCGGATGAGGAACGCAAGGAGCGCGAGAACCTGCGCGCTCTTCGCGAAAAATACCACCTCGATGAATCCTCCACCGGCGTTGTCGGTCGGGAGGACATCGAGGACGTGGTATCGCGCTGGACGGGCGTGCCCATCACCTCGATCAAGGAAGAAGAGTCGGCAAAGCTGCTGCGCATCGAAGAAGAGCTGCACAAGCGGATCATCTCGCAGGACAAGGCCATCATTGCCCTGGCCCGCGCCATTCGCCGCAGCCGCGCCGGCCTGAAGAGCCCCAACCGGCCCATCGGTTCGTTCCTGTTCCTCGGACCCACCGGCGTCGGCAAGACTGAAGTCGCCCGCACCCTGGCGCAGTTCATGTTCGGCAGCGAGAAGTCACTGGTCCGCTTCGATATGTCCGAGTTCATGGAAAAGCATTCGGTCTCGAAACTGATAGGCTCGCCTCCGGGCTACGTCGGCTACGAAGAAGGCGGCCAGCTCACCGAGCGCGTGAAGCGCGCGCCGTACTCTGTCGTCCTGCTCGACGAAGTCGAGAAGGCGCACCCTGACGTCTTCAATATCCTGTTGCAGGTGTTTGAAGACGGCCAGCTCACCGACGGCCTGGGTAACACGGTCGATTTCAAGAACACAATCATCATCATGACCTCGAACATCGGCGCGCGGCACTTGCAGAAACGCGAGGGCCTGGGCTTTCAGTCCACTAACGAGGACATGATTTCTGGCAAGGTAGAAGACCTGGTAAAGGGCGAAGTCAAACGCACCTTCAACCCGGAATTCCTCAACCGGCTGGATGAGATCATTCTGTTCACCGCTCTGGGCGAGCAGGACCTGATCCAGATTCTGGAACTGATGGTCACGCAGCTCAATCAGAACCTGGCCCAGAAGTCGATTACGGTCACCGTCACTGATGAGGCCAAGAAGTGGATCCTCAACCAGACGCTGGGCGATCGCAGTTACGGTGCGCGTCCGCTGCGGCGAGCTTTGCAGAAGTACATCGAAGACCCGCTCTCAGAGGCGCTGATCCAGGGCACGATCACGACCCGCCCGGCGTTTATCGAAGTCTTCCTGGACGGACAGAAACTGTACTACCGTCCGGTGGACTCGGAGAAGGCAGAAGGCGTGCTGTTGTACGAGAATTAGGCAGCTTTCAGCTGTCAGCTATCAGCCGTCAGTTTACGCTGGCGGCTTTGTTTTCTTTGCGCTCTTTGCGGTCAAAGGCTTTACCGCAAAGGACGCAAAGAAGATCGCGCCGAGGGCGCAAAGAAATTCCGATGGAACTTGTAGTCTATTCATCTCTGTGCTGTCCCGATTGCCGCGTAGCCAAGCGCTTCCTCCAGGGGCATAACATTCCATTTAGAGAGATTGTCATCGAAACCACACCCGGCGCGGCCGATGAAGTGGTGGCCCGCACCGGAAAGCGTGCCATTCCGCAATTTGTCATCGACGGTGAATGGGTGCAGCCCTACCGCAGGGGAGAGGGCTTTCTGTACGAGGAAATGGCGCAACGGCTAGGTATTAAAGAGCTATAGGTCCACCCGTACATCACCTTCCGTACCCTAGAAGACCCTGCCTTCAGGCCCCAAGATAGTAGGTCACAGGTCTGCCCGGCGGACACGCAATTTCCCTCCCCCAATTTGCCGCGGCAGCCGGTTCGTCCTCATGATCGAGAACCAGCATTCGCCGGAAGAAGAGCCGGTCTGCACCACCTGGGCCCGGCTGGTGGAGGTCGTGCTGGGCCTGTTCCTGATCATCGGGACCGGCGTGATGGCCCACTACTATGCCCCGCCCGCCCCGCTGCCAGTACCGGTACCTGCGCCGGCGCCGGCGGCGCCGCTGATCGCCAACGACCACCAGGACGAACTCCGTCAGCTTACGCGTGATGTGGATGAACTGAAGCAGGAGCAGGCGATGCCGTCCCTGGTCCTGAACCGCTATCGCAATTCAATCTGTTACATCTACGGCATCTACCAGGTCGGCCTGCCGGGACGCCGGCCCGCCCTGCGCGCCAGGATTTCCGGGACCGGCTTCGTGGTGTCGGAAGGATTGTTGGCCACCAACCGCCACGTGGCCGAGCCTTGGTACGGAGACTCCGAAGCCGATGCCCTGATCAGCCGGGGTGCCAAGCCGCTCCTGGAAAAGCTTGTGGCCTTTTTCCCGGGATTTCCGCTGCCCGTGGATATCACTCCTCTGGTGCTGTCCGCGAGCGGCGATCTGGCGGTGCTGCACGTAGAGAATTCGCAAGCCATCAGCCGCCTTCGTCCTCTGCCTCTGGCGGAGCGGGCCTCGAACCCGGGGGAATTGGTCGCGGTCGTTGGATACCCCATGGGAGTGCTGGGGATGGTGGCGAAATCGCCGCCGGCAGTTTACGAGCGTCTGGCCTACCGCCGCGACGACATCGGCGCGGCCAATGAACTGGCGGCACTGTCGCTGATCCGTCCGTCGGCTACCTGCGGACATTTGGGAGACGTGGTTGGCGACAAGCTGATCTACGACGCCCCGACCGCCCACGGGGGCAGTGGCGGCCCGGTCTTCAACTCGCAAGGCGAGGTCATCGGCATCAACGAAGCCTACATCGACGGCTTCTCCGGCGGCACCCTGGGCGTGTCCGTGCAGGCGCTTCGACCTTTGATTGCGGCCGCACAGAAGAGGGCCAGCGTCAGCCCGCTTCAACCGAAACCCTAGGAAATTTTGGTGCCTTCCTGAATCCCGGCTTTCAACCACCGGGAAATATCATCCAGATGTTGTAATCGGGATTACACCCACAATTCCGGCCTTAGCGGAATCATTGCACCCCAACGCAACGCACTATGATCTCGCAGGTTTCCCTGACGATGAAACGGTTTGGTAACAATCTGGAAGAAAACCCTGTTTCTGGTGAGAGCTTACTCACACATCCGATTGCCAAGAAGGGACTTAGCATCTGGCTCGGTCTGGCACTGCGCGTGCTTCCTGTTGTCTTGGACATTCGGAGAAGACCTTGCATTTCGTCACCATGGCACATCAGTTGGCGTGGATGGAGCATCCAGCGATCTGGCTGTGTGCGTCCTGCGCAATCCTGTGGCTCGTGTTGCGCCTGATTCGATCTCCCTTGGTACGGACCGGCGTTCTACTCATGCTCTGCGGACTGGGGATGAATGCCCTGGTAACGGACAGCAATGCAGGATCGATGCCCGTGGTGGGAATGCCATCCACAGTCCGTCCTGCGAGCCCGATGTGGCAGGGTGCGACAGTGCAAACGCAATTGCCGCTCCTCGCAGACCAGGCCGGGCTCGGACTGTTCAGCATCGGCGACATCGCTTTACTCCTCGGGGGTAGTCTTATTGTGGTGATCTGCTTGCGCCAGAGGCTTGAACGTCGCGGCATTTTGTGCAGACGGATCACGACCCACCACAAGCTCCCACCATCTACGATCTAGCAGGCACGCGTGGGGACAGCCGCCCCCGGCTGTCTGGTCGAGCAGGGCTCGACAGATTCTTTTTGGCTAACCGGGAAAACCGCGGAGCTTTGCTCCGCCGGACAGCCGAGGCCGGCTGTCCCCACGTGGTCATAGTAAACGGGCGATCGGCCCGGACCATCTCTACATTCTCCGTCAAATCCCTTCCGGAAAAAGATGCCCCTGCCTCATCTCTCCGTCTTCGGGAGAGACAGGGTGGGGCCTTCACTCAATAAAACGCGGGCATCCTTGATGAAGAGCGGCACCAGCGGAGCTTTTGCTCCGCTGGACGGGCGAGGGCGCCCGTCCCCGCGTGGTTCCCGGTACCCAGGCACGAGCGGGACGCTCGCGCCCACATTTGTTTTCAGTGGGGCAAAGGGTTGGGCATTGTCGCCAGCGCGTAGCCCATGACGGCCATGGCGGCCGCGTTCTCCCGCAGTTCCTGGGGGACGATCTTGTCCAGCGTGTCGGCGGCGGTGTGGTGGTAGTTGAAGTATGTCCGGCCGTCCTGCAACAGGCCGAAAGCGGGTACGCCCTGCTTCGCCAGGGGTTCGATGTCGGCCTCGGGACTCTCGCTGCTCAGCACAATCAGGTTTGAGCCCGCTGGCTGCAGAACGTCCAGCACGGGCTGCAGCCGGACGGCAGCTTCAGCGCTGATCTTGGCGCGGAAGCCCATGGGATGAGACGCACCCAGGTCGCTTTCGATCGCCGCTACGTGGTTGCCGATCTCAGCGGCATGGGCCTTGGCATAGGCCACGTGGCCTCGTCCCAGGTTTTCTTCATCGGTCCAGGCGATCACGCGCAGCGTCCGCTTCGGACGCAGATGAAGTTGCTGCATCAGTTGTGCGGTTTCCATGGCGACGGCCACGCCGGCTGCGTCATCAATGGCGCCGGTTCCCAGGTCCCAGGAATCGAGGTGGCCGGAAACGATCACCACCTGCTCCGGATGCTCGGAACCTTTCAGGTCTCCGACCACGTTGAATGTGCTGACTTCTTCCGCCGTCTGGGAGGTCAGGATAACCTGCATGCGGACCTTGCCCTGAGCAGCCAGATGAGCAATCAGGTCAGCATCTTCGCCGGTCACCGCTCCGGCTGGGATGTTAGCTGCGAGGCTGTTACCGGTATGCGCCAGGCGATAGTCGGCGCCCCCGACTGACCTGATCAACGAAGCGGCGGCCCCCATCGCGGCTGCCTTTTGCGCCCCCTCCGCACGATAGGCCACCGCCTCGTCATAGGCCTCGCCGGCATAGCCTCCTGCTGCCTTCTGCTTGTCAAAGACAACGTTGAACAGAACGATCTTCCCCGCTACGTTCTGACGCCCCAGGCGATCGAGGTCGGCAAAGCTATTGGCGACGACGACCTCCGCCGTGATTCCTCCCGGCGGGGTGGGACGATTTCCACCCAATGCAGTGAGGACAATTTTCTGTGTGGTCCCCCGAGCTTGACCGGGATACTCCACCAGTTCGGCCGATTCAGCTCCGCGTATCCAATGGCGCGCCTGCACCGGCTCCAGATGAACCTCCAGTCCCAGCTTCCGCATTTCGGCGGCCACGTACTCGATTGCGGCCTGCGCCTGGGGGGACCCCACCGGCCGCGGGCCGATGTTCTCGGTGATGTGGGCCACTTGCCGGTAAGCGTAGTCGTCGGACAAAGCGGCATCGCGAATCGCCGAGAGCTGCTGAATCAATGCCGGCGGCAGGGGAGTGGTAGCCGCCGCCTGGGGACGTTCGTAGTCGGAGTTGACCGGAACAGTTTGGTTCTGGGCAAGGAGAATGCCAGGGGCCAAGGCCAGCAGGAGAAGAAGGCTTGTCTTGCGCATTTGAAGTAAAGACTACCTCAAATCCTGGGATGAATGCTTGGGCGCCGGGTTTAACGAGATGTAGAGTCCGCAGCAAAAAATGGCCCCATTGCTGGGGCCACAATTAAAAGAGGCGAAGTGGAAGGTTAAGTCAGGAATGGCGAAGCGGAGAGCCGATCCGGCAGCCGGAAAGGCAACTAGAGAGATATCGCGAAAAACAGAGAGTGAAGGTCATTTATCAGCGGCCTCTTTTGGTACCCACCTAAGTGCATTTCCGCAACCAAAACAGCAAAGTTCGGCGCTCATCTGCCGAAATCTCGGCAAACCACTGCAAAATAACCACTTAAAAACGGGAGTGCCGCTCGGGAATTGAAAGTCACAAACAGGCGCAGCCAAGGTAGGAATGCAGAATCCTGCACATTCGCTGCACTCTGTAACCCTCAGCCGCGTATGTCAGACCTCGGCTGGAGGGCTCAAGGTCTGATGTCCGAAGTCCGAGGTCTGACGTCCGAGGCCGCTCTTAAGAGTTTCCCGCCACCATGCGCAGTTTGCCGGGCAGGAAGTGATATGGCGGCCAGGGTCCGCTGATCGCCAGTTCGCAGTTCTTTAACTGCTTGGCGGCGCTGCTGTAGCGGTTCTGATATTTTTCGATGGATTTGGAATCAATCAGGTGGGCAATATCGATCAACATTCCGTCGGAATCGACTCGTTTACAGCTGATCTCTTCTTCTAACGGATTGAACAACTTGTGGACTTGCACCGAGAGTGCCCGGGCCTTAGTCCGCCGTTCGCGGTCCTGGGAGGCTTTCTCCCGCAGCTTAATCAGATAGTCGCCGCCAACCGTGTCCGGCAGGACGATATCGGCCATGGCTTCGCGCAGGGAGCCATCTTTGACCCTCAGCTTCAGGTGCATTTCGGCCTTGCCGCGCAACCGGGCTACGCTCTGGCCAAACGTGCGGCGGTTAGACCGGACAGCCTGTCGCAACGCCTCATCCGAATCGAAAATCGTGCCAAAACGGAATGGAAGCACGGTCCCGCTGCGGAAGCAGACACTCACGACCCGGGCATGTTCGAGGACGTTTTTCTCCCCAAACTGCACGTTATCGCGCTCGTACTCGCTCACGACTATGTTGAATTCTCCGCTGGGATAAGCCAGGACTGCTGCTCCATTAACGCCTTGGACCCCTTCCAGCAGGGAAGGACGACGAGAACGGGCTCCGTTGGACAGGGTCTGCTGCTCAGTGATGCAATACGCGTACCACGCCATAGGGTCTCTCCGAACCTGTTGCGAGGCGAGCTAGGGTCACCCCACGCATACTATTGGGCCACTTTTTGAACCGTTGGAAGAAAGGGCGTACAGCGACGAGTTGAACGCTTACTGCTGCGTCCTATGTGCATCTTACCTTGGTGCGGGATAAAAATGCAACCATTTCGTTGCAGTCAGCATCTTCGG
>DATGYF010000275.1:0-7870 GCA_035298145.1 Terriglobales bacterium
AATTTTGCCATGAAGGTGACCGACAAGAATTACCTCGATACTCAAGGTTTCAGCGTTTTCCTCTACGACAGCACGTACCATCCCGTTTTTGTGGACCAAAAGAACACGGCCATGGAGATGATTCTCCATGGCCAGCGCATCGCCACTAACGGCGACGTGCGCCTGATGCCAACGCCGGAGCAGTGGGACCTGGTGGCAAGCCTCAAAGGTCGTCATGCCGACAAGGCGAACAGCCGGCTCACCGCCGACCTCGCTTTCCCGACGTTTGACTTCAGTTACACACTGGAAGTGGCAGCGGAGCCGGGCGGCGTGCAGGTCAGCATCAATCTGGACAAGCCTCTACCGCAGAAACTGGCGGGGCGGGCGGGCTTCAATCTGGAATTCCTGCCCTCGATGTACATGGGCAAGGCTTACCTGGTGGACGGAACTAAAGCCGGCATCTTCCCGCGTACGCCTAACGATCCGATGACGAAGGTTCTACCCCTGCCTGATGAGCCGAAAAAAGCGTACTACCTGGAGGACTGGGACAAGGCCAAGGGATACACTCAGCCGCTGCCGTTCGCCGGGGGCAAGAGCATCACCCTCGGGGTCGACGACGCGTTGGCCCGGGTGAATGTAGTATCGGATACGGCCAACCTCATGCTGTTCGATGGACGCGACCGCGCGCAGAACGGCTGGTTTGTGTTGCGTTCGCTGATCCCTTCGGGCAAGACCACCGGGGCGATCGTCTGGCACATCAGGCCGGACGTGATTCCGAACTGGACGCGGCCGCCGGTGATCGCGCACAGTCAGGTCGGTTATGCGCCGGGCTTCTCAAAGGTGGCGGTGCTCGAACTCGACCCGAAGTACAACGCCCCGAAGACGGCCAGAGTGCTCCGCCTGATGGAAGATGGATCTTACAAGCAGGTGTTCGAGGGCCCGATCACGCCTTCAACACCCTGGCTGCGCTACGTCTATTCGAAATTCGACTTCACCCCTGTGAATGACCCCGGCCTCTATGTTGTCGAGTATGGAGGCCAGCGTACGGCACCCTTCCCCATCTCGAAGGACGCTTACGCGAACATCTGGCAGAACACTCTGGACCATCACCTTGCGGAGCAGATGGATCACGTCTCCGTTCGCGAAGGCTACCGCGTATGGCATGGCGCTTCGCACCTGGATGATGGCCGTATGGCGCCCCTAGTTGGGGAGCAATTCGACGGCTGGAACCAGGTCACCGCAACGGACGGGAAGTACAAAGGCGGCGATCACATCCCTGGGATGAACGTGGGCGGCTGGTACGATGCCGGCGACTTCGACCTCGAGGAGCCTGCGCAGCTGAGCGTAATTCAGAGTCTGGCTCTTGCGTATCGCGAATTCAATCTCAGGTACGACGAGCTTTCGGTGGATGAAGCCGCCCGTGAGGTTGAGATGCACCGTCCCAACGGCGTGCCGGATACGGTGCAGCAAGTCAAGCACGGCGCCCTGCTCATCCTGGCGCAGTTTCACAACATCGGCCACGCCATCCGCGGCACTCACGAACCAGACCTGCGCCAGTACACACACCTGGGCGACGGAGCGTCGAAAACTGACGGCCGCATTTACGACCCGAAGCTCGACCCGAACGAAACCAAGGGCGACTACTCCGGCAAGCCGGACGATCGCTGGATCTTCACTACGAACAACCCTTTTTTCCAGTGGAATGCCATTGCGGCGCTGGCTGCAGCGGCGGATACGCTGAAAGGCTGGGATGATGCATTAGCGAAAGTCTGCCTGGAGACCGCGATCAAAGCATGGCAGGACGCGAAGGCTCACCCAACGCAGTATCCCACCGGCGGGGGCTTAGGTAAAGAGGCTCCGGCAGTTGCCCCCGGAGGTGGTGTGCTGGCCGCGTCTCAGGGTGTGGTCTCGGGTGCTCCGACAAGCTCTGGCACCACCAACGCACAAACAGCTGCGCCGGTCGGCTTCAGCCGTGGCGGATTTGGCATCGGACTGGACTGGGCTGCGGCTCTGGAATTGACCATCGCCACGAATGGTGCCGAGCCCTACAAGTCCCGTCTGCAGGAATTGTTCCCTCAGATGATCACCCCACAGCAGATGGACCTCCATGGTTGGACAGCGGTCCGGGCATTGCCTTATCTGGATGCGAGCGCGAAAGATCAAATGCGCGAAGCGGTGAAGACATATATGGCGGGTCTGGACAAGCGGTTGGACGCCACTCCGTTCGGCGTGCCCCCGAGCCTCGGCACCTGGGGCGGATCGGGCGCCGTGGTGGACATGGCCATCCGAATGTATTTCCTGCATAAGGCGTTTCCGGATCTCGTGGGCCCCGAATACACACTTCGCGCCGTCAACTACATTCTCGGCACGCACCCGGTATCCAGCACTTCGTATGTAGCTGGAGTTGGTACGGTCTCGAAGACGCTGACCTACAGCAATAATCGTGCCGACAATGCTTACATCCCGGGTGCTGTGATTCCGGGATACATCATCATCAAGCCGGATTTTCCGGAGTGCATCGACGACTTCGGATTCCTGTGGTTTGAGGATGAAGCCGTCGTGGCCGGGTCGGCAACCTGGGTCGTGGCCGGCAACGCTGCGGACGCGATCATTAAGGAATCGAAGTAGACCCGGAACTAAAAGCGCCCAGCGGCCCCGAGCGGTGCCGGAGTCATCAACTGGCAGTCCTATGCCGTGATCAGGCACGCCATGTTGGGGCGCGGGAATTCAACACTCAAACTGCCGTCGGCGGCCGCAACTTTGATGCCAAGGTCTGCCGGATAAAGAAGCTTGGCGTCAGGTGCTGCCCACGGAACCTTTGTGACCGCCGGACCGTCAATTCTCCAGACGCCGAGCACAGTCTGTTGCGGAGCTCGCATTCCCAATGCAAGGGGCGCGGTACGATTGGTGACGTCCGATGTGCCGAGAGGATAGAACGGCACTGACGAGGGAATGTGCTTGCGGAGAACTTCTTTGTAAACCCGGATCCCTTCCGCAACCTGCGCCAAAACCTGGGGAGCGATGGAATCGAGCCGCCCGCTCTGATGAATGCGGCAAAGCATCGCCGTCACCATGTTGAAGCTGGCCTGATCGGCGTCCGCGTTGGCCAGCGGGTAAGTCCAGATTCCGAGCTGCTCCGGCAATACGGCCGCGGACGCGCCCACCAGCATCGCCGGTACCTTCAAATAGTTTTCCTGGTCGGTTATGGACTGCATCTGGACACGGCTTAGCATGGCGTAGTCCATGCGCCCGCCTCCGCTGCCGCAGTTCTCGATGATTAGATCCGGGTACTTCTTGACGATGCTCTCCAGCCACGCCAGGTGTGCGCGGTTATGTTCGAGCAGACCCTGTCCAAAGCTCTCGGCATTGATCTCAGTGCCCTGGAGCGAATCAACGTTGTAGTCCATCTTGATGTAGCCAACACCGTAGTCGTGTGCCAGCCTCGCCATCACCTGGTCGAGATAGGCGCGCACCTCCGGGTTGCGGAAATCCAGCATAAGCCGCGAATTTTTGAACACTCGCTTGCCGTGCCGCATCAGGAACCAGCTGTCCGGCTTTTGCGCCAGCACCGACTTTGCCCCGGCCACTTCCGGCTCGAGCCACAGCCCGGGGACCATGCCCGCCTGCCGTATTTGGTCGAGCACGAACTTGAGACCATGCGGCCAGCGCGTTTTTGAAGGTTCCCACGCGCCGATGGTCTGACTCCAATCCTCATTCACCTCCGCATACCAACCCGCGTCAATGACAAAATATTCGCAACCCGCCTTGGCCGCGGCGGCAATCAGCGGCAATTCCTTCGCTTCCGTCGGATCGCCCCATAGACAATTCATGTAGTCGTTGAAAATCACCGGGCAGCGAGCGTTAGTCTTACTCGGCTTCACGCAAGCAACGCGGCGGTAACCGGTCAAGGCCGCGACCGCCTCGCCAAACTCGCCGTGCACACACCCGATTGCAACCGGAACAGTCTCGTAGGTTTCCCCGGGTTTCAGATTCTTCCAGGCCGCCGAGTGCAAGTCATCGGGACCACCGAGGTAGGCGTAGACATCGTCGGCGTAGTTATTGCGGGCCGATACGTTGGAGATTTCCCAATACCAGGAGCCATTGTGCTCAATTTGCCAAAACCAGGTCAGACCCAGCCTCGTGTTTTCAGCCATCGCCATGGGCAGGTAGCGTTCGCTGGACCAGCTGCCAATGCTTCCGGCCTGCGCTTCCGACCAACTGGTGCGCTCATTTTCGACAAAGCCCATCTCGGATGGGCGAAGGGTGTGCCACTGGCCCTCCGCCATCCAGCTATTCACGGCCAGGTGGACGCGCAGCTCGCGGTCAAACTCCTGTGGCGCAGCCAATCCATGAAGCATGGCCGAACTCAGGAATTCGATGCCCGCCGGCGCCGTTCCAGTATTTCTCACCCTCGTGTATCGCCGGACTACCGGAACTCCAGCAAAGGATTCGTAGAACGATTCCACATCCAGTCGAAGGACTGGGTCGGTATGGGTGCACACCAGGCGCTTACCTGAGGGCGTAGATTCCTCACGTGTGCCGACAAAGATGAGCCGGGCCCCGGGTTGACCCATGCTGGATTTCATGCCCTGATCCGGAGAATTCTCTCCGCTGCACTGAAGGGCGACCTCGACGCCAGAGGAATCCCCGGCGCCAAGCGGCGCGCCAACCGGAACCAGGCGCTTTTGCCGCAACTTTCCCGCCGTCACATCAAATGTGAAAGTCAGTTCGTTGGTTTTCCATTCAAATGTTTTGTTTGGAACGTCCGCTAAAGCAAAGCGAGTAACTGAAGGGACAAAAGCGGCGAAGACAGCGACGCCGCTGGATGCCAGAAATCTTCTGCGGTTCATAGGAGACACGTAAGGCAGCGGTAACTGTATCGCAAATTCCCTGAATCGTATTGCCTCAGAGCGGGGTTTGTTGGCATTAATTCTGCTGTCAGTAGTTTGGCGTTTTATTTCCGCCTGCGTGGCCGTGATCGCGCATTCATTGCTGGCCGCCGCCGGCTGGATTCGCGAACGATCAGTTCCGGCTGCAGCACGACAGTTTCAGGAGCGGGGGGTAGCTTGGAGTTGAGAATCGCCAGCGTGATACGCGCGGCCTCTTCCCCGATCTGCCGGCTGTGCTGGTCAATGCTCGAGAGCCCAACCCGAAGCGAATCGTCGTAATGAAGATTTCCGCAGCCCACTACGGCGATGTCATCGGGTATGCGCAGTCCTTCCTTCGTAGCGTAGTTGATCGCTGCCATGGCCAGCGGATCATTGAAACAGAAAACACCATCGGGTCGCGCCTTCAGGGCCAAGAGTCGGCTCATTGCTTCTGCGCCCCTTTGCTTACTTTCGACATCGCCCTTGGGTTCAGCGATGATGTAATCATCGACAATCTTCATCCCGCTTTCCAGAAGCGCCCGCTTATACCCTTGCAGACGGCGGATTCCCGGGCTGGTTTCCGGTCCGCGGATGTGAGCGATCCGCTTGCAGCCAATGTCGATCAGATGCCGCGTGGCCAGAACTCCAACGGCCTCATCATCTACACCGACGAAGTTGCTGGAGAGACCGGGTAGCCAGCGATCGATCAGCACATACGGTATGTTTTGGTTCTGAATTCGGAAGAACAAATCGACCGTGGTACGGCAAGAGGCGATGATCAAGGTGTCGAGGCGGCGGGCCAGCAACTGATTGATTTCCTGCTCCTCAAGCTCGGGATCTTCATCGGACGAAGTCACAATCAGGTAATAGCCGCTCTTCCTCAGGACTTCGGAGAGCGCCTTGGCAATTTCAGCGAAGAACGGGTGGAGGAGATCCGGTACCACCAATCCAACCAAATACGTGCGTCCGGTGACCAGGCTCCGTGCCGCCAGGTTTAGTTGGTAATTAAGCTCTTTCACGCGGGCCAGGACCCGCTTTCGGGTCTCGTCCCCCACGTCAGGATGATTGCGCAGAACCTTGGAAACGGTGATCACGGATACGCCAAGGTCTTTGGCGATGTCCTTCATTCTGACACTCATAATTTTCAGCCAGTAAGTATATAGGAAGTCGAGGATGGGTCAGGCCGCCGTGCTGGCACGGTGAAGTTACCGTTTGACTTGTCTGCCATAGTTGCCGGAAACTCGCCCGGTGGGTCCCACAGTTCTTTCTCGCCGCGCTTTTGTAGCACTCGCCATGGCTGCAGCGGCCGGGAGAGTATTCGCGCAGGGGATTGCTTCCCGCGGCGTCAAGCCAGACGCCAAACCGGCTCCGTCGGGACGCCCGTTCAACGCGCATTTCCTCGATGTGGCCCGGGAAGCCGGCCTGGTGCAGCCGGTAATCTGCGGCAACCCCGACCATGCCGATTACATTCTGGAATCCATCGGTTGCGGTTGCGCCTTTATCGACTATGACAACGACGGCTGGATGGACATTTTCTTGCTCACGGGCACGCGGCTCACGGGTGCGCCTCCGGGAACCAGCAATCGACTCTACAAGAACAACCGCGACGGAACGTTTACCGATGTGACCGAAAAAGCGGGACTGCGGGATGTGGGCTGGGCATCGGCGGTCTGCGTTGGCGACTATAACAACGATGGTTTTGAAGACTTGTTCTGCACCTACTACGGACAGAACAAGCTTTTCCGCAATAACGGGGATGGCACGTTCACCGATGCTACCAGGCACGCCGGTCTGATAAGCGAGAAGCCGCGCTGGGGAGCGGGGTGTACTTTCGTCGACTACAACCGTGACGGACATCTCGACCTTTTCGTCTCGAATTATCTTGAATTCGATCTCAAGCGCGTTCCCAAACCCGGGGAGAACCGGTACTGCAGTTGGAAAGGAATTCCGGTGGAGTGCGGCCCTCGCGGACTACCTCTCGGTTACCACTCTTTGTATCGCAACAACGGCGATGGGACATTTACCGACATCAGCGGGCCGAGTGGAATTTCGAAGATGCAAGGCAGTTATGGAATGACCGCGGTTTCCGCGGACTTCAACGAAGACGGCTGGGCAGACATCTATGTGGCATGTGATTCGACTCCAAGCCTGTTGCTGATGAATAGCGGGAAGGGGACATTCAGCGAAGAAGGCGTGCTGCGCGGCGTCGCTCTCAGTGAGGATGGCATGGAGCAGGCGGGCATGGGGGTGGGCGTGGGCGACTACGACCTGGACGGGCACTTGGACATTTTCAAAACACATTTTGCAGACGACACGAATGGCCTCTATCACAACAACGGCGCCGGGGAATTTGAAGATGTGACCAGGGCGGCCAAAATCGGGGTGGAAACCAGCTACATCTGCTGGGGCGCTGGCATAGTGGACCTCGACAACAACGGCTGGCCAGATCTGTTTATGACCACGGGCAGCGTTTACCCGCAAATCGAGAAGAAGCTGCCGCAGTTTCGCAGTAAGGGTCCGAGGGTCGTGTTCCGCAATCTGGGCAACGGCAAATTCGAGGAATTGATCGAAGAAGCTGGCCCGGGCGTTGCGGAGCCCCATTGCAGTCGCGGGTGCGCGTTTGGGGATTTTGACAATGATGGCGACATTGACATCCTGATCGTCAATCTCAACGAACCCCCTTCTCTGTTGCGTAACGATGTGCGCGGGGACAATCATTGGCTGAAGATCAAATTAATCGGAACCCAATCCAACCGCAGCGCTATAGGAGCGCGGGTGGTGGTCCATTATGGTGGGAAGAAACAATCGCAGCAGCTGCTGAGCCAGAGCAGTTTCTACTCCGCAAACGATCCCCGCCTCCACTTTGGGCTGGGCGCAGCGAAATCCGCTGACCTTGAGATTTACTGGCCCAACGGCCTGGTAGAAAAGTTCCCGAGCGTTAGCGCAAACCAGTTGGTCGTAGCTAAAGAAGCCTCAGGACTGATTCCCAGCCCCGGCTGGATGAAGGTCGGATAGTTCGCCCA
>DATGYF010000276.1:0-6097 GCA_035298145.1 Terriglobales bacterium
GAACACTTGCAACGCCTGCAACCCTACAAGTTGCGCGCCAATACCAATGCCGTTCCCAACCGCTGGGAATGGGGCACGCTGAATCATGAATGCATCGCCGGGATCGCTGCCTGTGTTGAATATCTGGCTGATCTGGGACGCCAGGTGGACCCTTCAGTATCCACCCGCCGCGCCGCGCTGCTGGCCGCTTACAGCGCCATCCAGCAGCACGAACGCGGATTGGTGGAAATGCTGATTGGCGGATTGCTCGCCCTTCCGGGATTGAAGTTTTACGGCATCAGCGATGTCGCGAAGCTGGACCGGCGTTGTCCCACGGTGGCCGTCCGCATCACGGGCCACACTCCACTGGATCTGGCCACCAGATTAGGCGAGCGCGGCATCTTTACCTGGGACGGCAACTACTACGCCCTGAATCTGACCGAGCGGCTGGATGTGGAAAAAGATGGCGGATTCCTGCGCATCGGTCTGGCCCATTACAACACTGCCGCAGAGGTGCAAAGGCTGTTGCAGGGACTAAGGGAGATCGCTGCCTAGTGGCGAACCAGAGCCCGGCAATTCCTCAGTGTCCTCCGTGTCCTCCGTGGTTAGAAAGGTTTCCTCAGTGCCCTTAGTGTCCCTCGTGGTTCAGAGCTTTCCTCAGTGTCCTCAGTGTCCTCAGTGGTTAATGCTTTTCCCGGTCGTCACGCAGCAGTTCGATCAGCTGATCACCCTTAGCGATCAACGCCAGGGCTGCCATCCCGATAAATAATCCGTGCTCGACCACGCCGGGCATCCTCTCCAGTTCGCGGGCCAAGGCCGGCGGATCGGGAATCCTGCCAAAATTACAGTCAAGAATGTGATTGCCTTCGTCGGTGATGAACTTACGGCCCGACGAATCCACGCGCACCTTGACCGCAGCTCCCAGCGCGGCAATCTTCTTCGCCACCAGGGCTTCGGCGAACTTGATCACTTCCACAGGGACGGGAAATTTGCCCAGCATCGCGACCTGCTTGCTGGAGTCAGCGATGACCACAAATTTACGAGTCGCGGAAGCCACGATTTTTTCCCGCAGCAGTGCCCCTCCTCCACCCTTGATCAGGCTGAGCTGCGGATCCACTTCGTCCGCCCCGTCGATGGTGACGTCGATGTCCTGAACTTCATCCAGCGTGGTCAGAGGGATGGCCAGGCTGGCGGCCAGTTCCTGGGTATGAATCGAAGTGGGTATGCCGCGGATCTTCAGCCCGGCCTGTACGCGTTCTCCCAGAAAGCGCACCGCGAAGGCAGCGGTTGATCCCGTTCCCAGGCCGACTATATCGCCATCGCGCACGAAGCGGAGGCTGGCGCGCGCGGCGGCTTCCTTTTCCTGTTCATTCGCCATCCGAGACCGATACTTTACCCTGTTCTGCGTCAAGTCACCAATGCCGCTTCTGGCTTCTGGCTCCTAGCTTCTAGTTTCTAGCTCCTGGCCTCTAGCTTCTGTCGTTACCAGCTCCAGGCCATTTACCGCGCCAACCCTCTTCCGGCTGGAAGCCAGCAGCTAGAAGCTAGAAGCTGCAATCCAGAATCTGCGCCTGCGGCCTATCGGCCGGCCAATTGCGCGGATTGGCCGAAGCGCTGCGTGGCGTAGCCGACGATCATGCCCACAATGCCGCCCGGAATCATGATCTCAAGATAGTAGTGCTGGCCGCTCGGATTCGGCATGGCCGCGACCGCATACGCCAGCAGCAGTCCGATGCCCAGGCCGAAGAGCAGGCCCAGCGGCAACGAGGTCACTTTTTTCGCGAAGTAGCCAATCAGAATACCGGCAATCAACCCTTTCACTGTCGAGCCGATCACAATGCCCAGCAATTGCGCCCGCACTGCGGGCGTGAACCATGCGCTCAGCCCGTCAAAGATGCCGAGGATTCCACCCACCAGCAGCCCCAACACGATCTTATTCATATGCGCCCCTTGGCGGGCAAGTGGCCCGCTAACGTCCTATTCAACCTTGCGGTGAAATCCTTTAATCACCGGGGATTCAAGATTGCAGATTTCAGATTCCAGATTTGAGATTTGAAACCACAATGATCGAGCCATTGAAATCTGCAATCATCAATCTGAAATCTACAATCGCCTTTTCGCGCTACCTTCCCCGCCACAAAATGAACATCGCGCGCATCAACAGATACGCCACCACCAGCAGAATCCAGGCGCGGTTCCTGACTACCCATCGCCATAGACGCATGACCGGACTCTCCGGATACGCACTCACCGGCAGTCCATCCAGATAGCGCGCCACGTCGTTGCTCAGTTCTTTCACCGACCCATATCTTTCTTGCGCATCCTCCGCCATGGCTTTGCCGGCAATCGCGGATAGGGCTTTGGGCGTCCGGCCGGAATTGGCCAGCAGGAACATGAGCACAGCGCCCAGCGAATAGACGTCGGCCTGCGGCCCGACCGCCCCGACTTCGCCGCGGGCCTGTTCGGGCGCCATGTAGCCGGGCGTGCCGAGAACCACGCCATGTGCAGTATCGGTGGAATCGGAAGGCGGTAGTGGCTGCGGAGTATTCAGTTGTGCCGGAATATCGGCATCCAGCATCTTGGCCAGCCCCCAATCCATGACCAGCACTTCTCCGAATGGTCCCACCATAATATTTTGCGGCTTCAGATCACGGTGCACCACATTATGGGCGTGCGCGAATGAAACCGCATCGCAGATTTTCTGGAAGGTTCGCAAACGTTCGGGCACGCCGCCCAGTTCATCGCGCTGCTGGTCGAGTTGCCGGCCCTGCACCAGCTTCATGGTGTAGAAGACCCGGCTATCAGGCAGGGTGCCAACGTCGTGTACAGGGACAATTCCGGGATGCTCGAGCTGAGCGATGATTCTGGCCTCGCGCAACAGGCGTGCGCTGAACTCGCCGCTTGAATCCACAATCCCGATCACCTTCAGTGCGACCTGCCGGCCCAGGGCCGTGTGCTCGACGCGGAACACACCGCCCATGCCGCCCGCACCCAGCTTGTCGAGCAGCACGTAACCGGTGCCGCTAAGGTCGGGCGCGTCGGCGGCCGCGCGCAGGCGATCAAGAGCCTGATCTGACAGCCACTTCATGGCGTGTGCGTCCTCACGGCGCGTCGATTCCCAGCAAGGTGTGCGCTTCGCGCCGGAACTCTTCTTCGCTGCCCGTCATCTCACGCAGCTGGTCCAGCACAATCCGGCGAAACTCACGCCGGGCAAAGGCCAGGTAGTTGGTAACATCGGAGGGCTTCAGACCGAACTGCCGCGCCACCTGTTCATAGGTCAACTCTTTGCCGCCCTCGTCGATGTCATAGAACTCCAGCAGGCGAAAGTGTACGAGTTTGCCGCCATGTTCACATTCCTGGCGCAAGCGCTCCAGGGAAAGGCTGAAAACGCTGCGCACCCATTCGCGCTCGAAGAAATCTTCCATCGAGCCGGGCGACGGAATCTCGATCTGTTGCAGCTCTCCTTCCGCGGATTCGAAGTCGAGCGGCAGAAACTGGACCTCTCCGCCGCGCTTCAGACGCCGCGCTGCCTTGTCTTCGTTGGCAACCAGATGGTCCACGCACACCCGCAGGAAAGTCCGCAGCCGCGCCCGATGTGGCTCGTAGTGCGCGAGAAAATCTTTCTCCAGAAGGCGGACAAAAAAATCCTGGGTCAGGTCCTGGGCCTGCTCGTTGTCCTTGTCCCAGCGCAGGCGGATGTATTTGTAAACCGGCTTCCAGTAGGCGGCGACCAGGATTTCTAGCGCGCGTTGCCGTGCTTCCGGCTCCGCACTGCGGGCCGCCGCGATCAGCGACCATCGGGTCGCGGGAAAGCTGCCCTGGCCACGTAGATTGACTTCATCCGGCATGCAAGCGCAAGGGAGTGTACGACGCCAGGCTGCGGCGGACAAGACACGTCTCGATTCCAGTCTGCGGCTTGTGGAAAATTCTCGGCTGTGACTTGCATTGATCTGTTGCTCTGCAGCCTGACGTGATCCATATCGCGGCTCCAGCAGCGTCTGTTCGCGATTTCTCTCATATCGCAGTGTCCGCGAAAATTTCTTTCCGAGAATTTGAGATTTGCACCGAACTTGGGGATTGACCACACCACCGATCGCGCGTAGATTCTTTTTCACCTTCACAGAAAATCCAGCCAGGGAAACTGCGCTTTGCCGACAACCAAATACCAGAAATCTTCCCTCCCCCAAGGGTGGAATAACGTGAGGAAAGCAGAAGGCGAATGGCAAGTCTATCGCACGCGATTTTTGATCCGGGCCAGGCAGCTCACCGGTCCCCTCGAGTTTCGGGATGCGCTCGGACGTGAACATCGCGGGCAACGAGGCGACTATCTTGTGGAATCCTCCGACGGCACGCTGAGAATCGCGCCCCGGGAAATTTTCGAGGACGTTTACGTAACCATGGGTCCCGCCGCTGAGAAGCCATTGCCGAACCGGCGAAATTTTCCCATTTCGGATCTGAAGCGCCGGAGCTCGGCCCGAGCCGAGATGATGGCGTGACCGGCACCCGAAGTTTGGGCTGCGACCTGCCCACGAAACCATCGCAAATGCAGGTGGCACAGCTCCATCCGGCTGCCAGACTTTTGCCCGTGGCGCTCCTGAAATGCGATCTTGTGGAAAAGGCCGGACGAGGGGGCGGCATCCCACTTGCTAAGACTGAGATACAATATATGGGGATACCCTCTTGACAGCCCCAACATACGGGCGTACTGTTTGCATCCCATAAGGCTTTGAACGTCCTTCGAATGAAGGCGTGGCAAAGCTTGGCAAGAGTAAGAAAACAAATGGTCGCTCGAGGTTGAGGTGACTTCGGGCGGTCTGCCAAATAGAAGAAGATGTAACCCGTTCTTGGGCGGGTTTGCTGGTGCGGTGGCCGTTCCCTCGTTGCTGTGTAATTGCAGTGGTTCAACTCCTCCCGAGGGAGCGACGACAGTTGACAAGTCAGGCTGTGGAAAATGCCTCGAAAAGAGGGCTGGCAACCCCTTTCCTTCGCGGCTGAAATAGAGGTTGCAATGGAAGTTCTGGAACGCATGGTCAGTGAGTCCTTCGCTCGCTATGGGGTCGAACCCGCATTCGACTATCGCCGCGTGCAATGGTCCCGGTGGTTTCGTTGTGCGGACAGCTTGAGCGTGGCGCTGATTTCCAGCAAGCCCGGCGTCTTCGCCCTGGGAGAAGAAATCGTCGCCCCGGCCGGCGAAGGCAAGCGCATGCTCGCCCTGTTCCAGATCTCCGAGACCGATGACCTGGGGATGGCCCTTGGACGCCTGTTCCTGCCCGGCAGTCCCCAGCGCGAGCGTCTGCGGGCTGGCCGCTGCTTTGCCCGCTATGCGGTCATCGAAGACGAAAGCCAGCGCCATGCCGCCTATACCGCATTGCAACGCTGGCTCACCAAAACCGCCGAACTGGGAACAGAGAACTAGAAACTAACAACTGGTTTTTAAAGCAACCAGGATTTGCGTGATACTGAAAATTAGAAATCGAAGAAATACAGACTCCACAGGAAAGAAGAGAAAGCTATGGCAGAGGTAAAAGCAGGAGCCCCCACCGCCGAGACCACGCCAGTTCCCAGCACGACCCCGGTAAACACCGCCACCAGAAAGGCCTCAGGCCTCAGCTTCCGCCGCTTCTTTACCAAGGCTGGCGTCTCTCCCTATGACGAAATCGAGTGGGAGAAGCGCACCGCCCTGATCACCGACGCCAAGGGCAACGCCATCTTCGAACAGAGAGATGTCGAAGTCCCCAAGGACTGGTCGGTCACTGCCACCAATATTGTGGCCAGCAAATATCTGCATGGCACGCTCGGCACGCCCGAGCGCGAGAGCGGAGTGCGCGCGCTGGTGACGCGCGTGGCCGAGACCATTCGCGACTGGGGTTTGTCGCAAGGCTATTTCAAGACGGCGGACGACGGCGCAACTTTCCACGACGAGCTGTCGCACATCCTGCTGCGCCAGTATGCCGCCTTCAATTCGCCGGTCTGGTTTAACGTGGGATGCGATCGCATCGAGCCCGACTCCGACGCCCAGAACTGGCACTGGAACCCGGCCACAGCCAGAGTTGAGTTCGGCGTCACCGGCTACAAGACGCCGCAATGCTCGGCCTGCTTCATCAATTCGGTGAAAGAC
>DATGYF010000277.1:0-3478 GCA_035298145.1 Terriglobales bacterium
GTCTCGCCATTGATCTCGGCTTGAACGCTGACGCCTTCCGCCGAGCCGGGCACGGTAAAGTTCAGCGCCTGGCCGAACTTGACGGGATGCGATGTCCGCACCATGTCGCTGACCATGGGCCGAAACACTTCAGCTTCCAGCAGGAACGTGGCCGTGTCCGACCAGTTGAGGGCCGTGACTTTCACTTCGCGTCCACCCTGCAGGAAATCTTCGGATTCGATCTTGGTAAAAGGACAGGGCCCGGCAATGCACGAGGTTCGCGCATTGCGGAATTCGTTGCCTTCCCCGGCGTCCAGCGACGCCCCGCCAATGGCAGCCTTCCATTGCCCGTCGGGCGAACAGGGCGGCTGTTTCCGGCAAGGCACGTTGCCGGTATTCACCACTTCGAAGGTCTTGACCGCACTGCCCACGTTGACGGTGTTGGTAGTCTTGATCGAATAGCGGGCCAGTACATTCGATACCGCAATCATGGGACGATTCGCGGGCTTGACTTCCTGCGGCAGGGGTACCATGTGGGCCACGTATAACTTGTCGCCCACGAATTCCTTGAGGTCCAGCGGTTGGTAGTCTGTGTGCCGAAAGCGGAGCATCACCGCCCGGCCGATCCAGAACCGTGTGCGCAACGTGACTGTAAAAAAACCGGAGGCATCCGACTTTCCCTCGCCAATCACCGAGTCGTTGGAAAGCGCCTGGATTTCAACGTCGGCCAGGGGCAGTTCCTTGGTGGGATCGGCATCCTGCCTGATCACGGCGCCCCGCAGCGTCATGGGCCGGGTGTGGGGATGGGTCAGCAGTATCGCGGTGACGATCAGGCCCGCAACGATCATGGTTGCAGTCCACATGATCAGCCTGCGTTTTCCGGTCATCCCGCTACCTTCATTGGCATATTCTACGATGCCCGCCTGCAGACCAGATTTTTAGTCTCGCCCCATCTTTCGTCAAGGTCTTTAGGTTCAGGAGGTGTAACCATTCCTGTTACCCTAGTTTGCCCTCCCCCATCGTTCCCCGGGGCAGGATCGTTTAGATTTGTGAAGTGCATGAGAGGGAGTTTGGCCCCATAGTCCGTTCCCGCCGCGAGTTTCTCAGACAGATGGCTGGCCTGGGAATCTGCCTGCCCGGCGTGCCTTGGGGATTTGCTTCTTTTATGTCGCCCGCGCCGGAGCAGCGCGCCCGCCCGGCGCCGCCACCGGTCAAAACTTACCTTACGCAGGAAGACGACCAGTTCCTGGACGAACTCGAGCAAACCATTTTTTGCTACTTCTGGGAGCAGGCCAATCCTCTGACCGGCCTGGTCAAAGACCGGTGCAATGCCCGCAAAGCCACCACCGATAACGCCGTGGTGGCCAGCATCGCGGCCACCGGATTTGGCCTGTCGGCGCTCTGCATCGGAGAAAAACGCGGATTCCTGTCCCTGAACGAGGCCCGGAACCGCGTACTCAACTCCTTGCGTTTTCTGTGGAAGACGCTGCCCCACCATCGCGGATTTTTCTATCACTTTGCCAACGTCAACACCGGCGAAAGACTCTGGGACTCGGAAATCTCTTCTGTGGACACGGCCATACTGCTGTGCGGCATCCTGTGCTGCCGCCAGCACTTTGAGAATTCTGAAATCCGCGATCTGGCGCGTGCGATTTTTGACCGGGTGGACTGGACCTGGCTCTCGGAAGACACCACGCTTCTGCCCCATGGCTGGCTGCCTGAAGTCGGGTTCCTGCCCTATCGCTGGGACTACTACAGCGAACTGATGATGATGTATCTGCTGGGCATGGGCTCGTCCTCCCACCCCCTGAAGCCGGAAACCTGGGATGCCTGGAAGCGAAACATTTTCGAGTATGACGGACTGCGTTACATCGGTTCGTTCGCGCCCCTGTTCGTCCACCAGTATTCCCAGGCCTGGTTCGATTTCCGCGGCAAGCGCGATCGTTATGCGGATTACTTTCAGAACTCCGCTATCGCCACGGACGTGCATCGCCGCTTCTGCGTTGAATTGGGCAAGCAGTTTCCTGACTACAGCGATGACCTGTGGGGCATCACCGCGTCGGATTCGGACAAAGGCTACGTGGTTTGGGGTGGGCCTCCGGCCATGGGTCCCATCGATGGCTCCGTGGTTCCCAGCGCGGCTGGCGGTTCCCTGCCCTTCCTGCCGCAGCCGGTCATGCGCGTGCTTCGCAATATCAGGAACCGCTACCCGAACGCCTGGAGCACGTACGGATTCGTAAACGCTTTCAACCCGCTGAAAAACTGGTATGACAGCGACGTGGTCGCCATCGACACCGGAATCACCCTGCTGATGGCAGAGAACGCTCGTACCGGATTTGTCTGGAATACCTTCATGAAGAATCCGGAAGCGGCTCGAGGCATGCAACGCGCCGGCTTCAAGACCTACCAGGCTCCGGGAAGTCAAAAGAACGGACCGCCGGCCAGCGCCGGCAGTCCGGGCAATGCAGTTGTGGGCTCTCCGACGGTCTAGAAGTTTGGTTTCGTCGCCACGGGTTCGGTGGTCGTCGAAGAGTCAGCTGGGGTGGTTGCAGCGACCGAGGAACCTGGAGCCTTGGTCTCTGGAAGCTGGGTTTCCGGAGTCTGGGGCATTGGAGTCTGGGGCATTGGAGTCTGGGTCACCAGAGTCTGGGTTTCCGGCAACACACCGGGCTGAAGTTTCAACGTGGCCAGGATCTTTTCCAGCTTGCCAAAAACCTGTTCACGATCGACGGGGGTAATTTCTTCCACATTGACGTCGCCATCGGTCGCTATTCCCAGGGCAAATTCATAACAGTCCCCTGAGTTGAACACGTGATAGTACCTGGCCTCAGGCTGCTTCATCGTGGCGCTGGAGTTCTCCACCTCGCGGAACTCTATGGTGCCAATCTTCACGTCATCGACCTTTACTGGTGACGAAGCTTCCGTTCCCATGCCCGGCTCGGGAAGCGCAAATTGAGCGCACGCTTCAGAGGTCATGCCCGGATTCACGCTGACTGTGACCAGGCCGGATTTGAAATCCGTGCCAGGATAGGAGTTGCCAGGCATCTCCACGGTTGCCAGCATCACTCCGCCGGGATTGACAAAATTCATCTGCGCCGCCGCTTGCACAGCTTTACCCGTCTTCAAACGATAGCTTCGCGGGAAACGGAAAGAGAGACCATACTCCCGGTTGACATAGGAGAGAGTAGCCGCCCGATGCTTCCTGATTTTTGCTTTCGCCTGCACCGGCGCGGTAGCTGGGGCCGGTGTGGCGACGGCCGGAGCTGAAACCGGCGCCGCGGGTTGAGCGGGTTGCTTTTCCGCTACCGGCTTGCTGCTTGAGCAGCTGCCGATCACAATGACGGCGGCAAACATGGCGAGCGCCCCCAGCGCTCCCACGGTCTGGTTCTTAATCGATTCGCCTTCTGGTTCTGCAGCCGGCTTCTGCTGCGGGTGGTTGGACGGCCTGCCGGACAAGTTGAGTTGCGTCATATATTCCTCCTGGGTCGCTGCCCGCCAG
>DATGYF010000278.1:0-2916 GCA_035298145.1 Terriglobales bacterium
TGGTGAACCCCTTCCCGCGTTACAAACATGCCATCGAGCCGGAAATGATCCTGTTGGCTGTGTATTTATTCTGGGAAGCAAGCCGGGTGCAAATCCATTGGCCGCCTGACAGCAAGCCTTCGTGAAAGATACTTTGCGCCCTTTGCGGAGTTTCTTTGCGCCCTTTGCGGTTAAAAGCTTTTGACCGCCAAGTTCGCAAAGATATTCGCAAAGGACGCAAAGAAAAACTCGAACACGCATCGCCAACTCATCCGGTTGGAGAGTCCCTTCTTCATCGTTTACATTTGAAGCATGCGTGCCATCCTGCAGAAACGGGCGCTGCGTTTTGTTTTCGGCGCCAATATGATCTCCATGCTGGGCAGCGGGATGAATTCCGCCGCCGTGGCCTGGTACATCCTGCAGGCCACGCACTCGGAAGTTGCTCTGGGAACGTTCGCGGTGCTGCAGACCCTGCCCGCCATGCTGATGCTGCCCTTTACCGGAGTTCTGATCGACCGCGAAGACCGGCGCCGCCTGGTGATGATGCTGGACGCGGTCCGCGCCGTCATCATTCTCGTGGTGGCGGTTCTGGCCTTCGCCGGCAAGGTAAAAGTGTGGCAGCTCTATCTGATGAACACGCTGGTGGCGGCGGGTTTCTGGATGTTCTGGCCGACCATCACTGCGCTGATCCAGGAATTGACCCCCGGAGAGGAGTTTGTTCACGCCAATACGTTTCTGCTGGCAGGCATCCAGGGCGGGTGGCTGATCGCCGGATCGATCGTGGGATTCGTTTACAACCACATCGGCCTGGGCGGCGTGTTGCTGATTGACTTCTCCACTTACCTGGCTTCGTTTCTGCTTTATCTCGGAGTGCGCAAGGGGCGCCACGTGGTGCCGCGCCCCGCCGAACTGCGGGCGGACATTGTGGCCGCCGAAACCGCGGTGGGACGATTCGTGCGCGAGATGCGTGAAGGCATTGACTTCCTGCGCGGCCACCGCTCCGTGGTCACGCTGGGAGTAAGCTGGGCGCTTTTTCTGGGCGCGATGATGACGGGCGTGGTGGTGACGGCACCACTGAGCGACAACGTGTTTCACGCCGGCGCGGTCGGTTATGGCTGGCTGAATGCGGGCTGGGGCACCGGCGCCTTTCTGAGCGCACTCTATGCGCCCGCGCTCATTGCCTGGGTCGGCGCCCGCCGCTCCATTGCGATTTCCATGGCGCTGCTGGCTATTGCCATGACCGTGGCCCCACTTTCTCCATGGCTGGCAGTGGCGGTGGCGATTTACGCCATCATGGGTTCGGGCCGCGGCATAAGCGGCGTGGCCATGAACACCAGCATCATGGAACAGGTACCGCAACACTTTATGGGCCGGGTGCAAAACACGTTCTACTTCGCCGGCACCATGCTGCAGATTGTTCTGGGATTTCTGGTCGGCGCGGTGGCGCAATTGAACCTGGTGGCGGGCTTTGCCATCATCGGCATGGTTTATGCGGTGGCCTTCGTCACCGCGGTGTGGCCCGTGGCGGCGGCGACCCCTGTCTGCGAGATTGGACCCGATTGAGGCCGGTGATTTCCGATTGGGCATTTCATCAGATGCCAGATTTTAGTTCTCGGTTCCCGGTTGCCTTAAGGGGTTAAATCTGCAATCTCAAATCTACAATCTGAAATCTTTCTTCTGACTTCTTTCTCTCTGCCTCAAACTGGTATGCTTTTCGGTTCCAGCTTAGCCTAGGAGACTTGCATGTCATCCAGCCTCGAAGGTCGAGTTGCGGTTGTCTTTGGAGTCGCCAACAAACGTTCGATCGCCTGGTCAATCGCGCAAGGGCTGCATAATGCGGGCGCGAAAGTGGCCATCACCTACCAGAACGAACGTCTGGAACTGGAAGCCAGGGAGTTGATCGCCTCCCTGCCGGGCGCGGAAGGCTTCATGTGCGATGTCTCCGATGACGCCGCCATCGACCGCCTGTTTGTCCAACTCAAGGAACGCTTCGGCAAATTGCATGTGCTGGTGCACAGCGTGGCGTTTGCTCCCGCCGAGGAACTGAAGGGTGAGTTCCTTGCCACCACGCGCGAAGGTTTCCGCATCGCCCACGACGTCAGCGTATATTCGCTGGTCGCGCTGGCCCGGGCCGCCGCGCCGCTCATGCAAGACGGCGGCAGTATCATTACCATGACCTACTACGGAGCGGAGCGGGTTGTGCCTCGCTACAACGTCATGGGCGTGGCCAAAGCGGCGCTGGAGTGCAGCGTGCGTTACCTGGCCTATGATCTGGGGAAAAATAAAATCCGGGTCAATGCCATTTCCGCCGGCCCGATCAAGACCCTGGCCGCGCGCGGCATCTCCGGACTCAGCGACATGTTGAAGGCCCACGCCGAGCGCGCACCATTGCAGCGCAACGTGGATGTCAACGAAGTGGGCGCCACCGGCGTGTTCCTGGCCTCCGACGCCAGTTCCGGAATTACCGGAGAAGTGATCTACGTGGACTGCGGCTACAACATCATGGGCTTCTAGCTGTCATCCCGAATTGGAGCGACGGAGTCGAAGGATCTCTACACTCGCCTCGGCGTTTGCGGTACAGGAAAGATATCTGGAATGCCTGTCACACACGCAATAGCATCGAGCCACAAGGGATCGTTCGACTCCACCATCCCATTCGCAAGCGACTGGGACGATTCTGCTCAAGATGACACGACACCGGGCTAAGGCTTGCGCTTCCTGCCGAAGAGCTTCCGTTCGATGTCAGGATAGATCTCCTTCAACACATTGAAGCCGGCATCGAAGGCAAACTGGATGCCGGCGCGCTCGGCCACGTCGGAAAAATCTCTCTGGCTCTTGGGATAGTAAGTCACGGCCAGGGCGGATGAAGAGAAACTGCCCAGTACTTCCGAGACATTGAACGCCTTTCGCCCGGAATCCTGCCGCGTCACCAGAATA
>DATGYF010000279.1:0-3240 GCA_035298145.1 Terriglobales bacterium
TGGGAGCCAACGGGCGCACTCACGCGGAGGCCCATTTCACCAAGGCCAGTGTGCTGGGCGCCTACGACAGGTACTTTGAATCCCGTTTTGCCAACCCAGCGTCCGAAGTGCTGCTCCCAGGCGGCGCGGCCGCTGCTGACTAGCGATCATCTTATTTCGGTTCCGGTCCCGTGAGGACTGCTCTCGATTAGGTCTTTCCGCCTCCCACGTTTGCCTCAGCCGCTACAGGAAGGATGGTTCCCCAGCCATGTTTCTCGCGTTACGTCTCTATCGTCTCCTTCTGGTGACTGTCACCTTTTTATTGCCCTTCGCAGCCTTTGATCTGGGCTATCGCTTGTGGGCGATTCTCATGTCTTACCTTGACCGTCCAATCCTCTATCCCTCGACCGGACATTTCAATCTCATCCTCTTGTGCTCGTTCGTCTGGGCCTTCATGGCGGAGCGCTACCGCGTGACCCGCATCGACGAACTTTTCCGGGAAAGAACCGGAGGAAAAGCTGCCACGTCGGCCGTGCTCGCAACCGGCGTCGTCCTGCTGGCTGTTCTGTTCTTCAGCCGTGATGATGTCGTCCCTCGCGGCCTTTTTGTTTGCGGCATCTTTGTCTTGTTCGTTCTTTCTCTCGCCGTCCACGCCATATTCCGGGCCTATATCAGAAAGAACCGGGAGTGGGGCACTCCCTCACGCATCCTGGTTGTCGGCGCCGATGCATTCGCGCATGAGGCAGCGGAACGTCTGGAAAGGCTCTCCTGCGCTCCCTGCCGAGTAACCGGATACGTCTGCCTGCCGGGCCAGGAGCCGGCCGCCACCGCAAGTCCGGTTTACCGCTTCGATGAAATCGGCGGTCTCAACGCCACCGGCCGATTCAACGAAGCTGTGATCGCCATTCATCCCGCGCAGTTCGCTCAGATTCCACAGATCGTGGAGGCCATGGAAAAACTCTCCTTGCCGGCTCGCGCCATCGTCGATCTGGGGGAGGGCATCGTGGTCCGGGAAAGGCTGTTCCAGCTTGGCCGCATGCAAATGCTGGACCTGACCAGGACCCCGGCAGACTCTCTGGACTATGCCTTGCTGAAGCGGGTCTTCGATGTGGCGTTCTCCCTGACGGTGCTGGTTCTGACGGCGCCCTTGTTGATTCTGATTACGGCGCTGGTTCGGCTTACCTCACCCGGTCCAATCTTCTTTGAGCAGGACCGTGTCGGCATGAACGGAGAAACATTCAAGATGTATAAGTTCCGTACGATGCGGGTCTCTCCGGTCACGGAGAGTGACACGGTCTGGACCACAGAGCAGGACTCGCGCCGGACACCCATCGGCGCTTTCCTGCGGAAGACGAGTCTGGACGAGCTTCCCCAATTTTACAATGTGCTAAAAGGCAACATGAGCGTGGTGGGACCGCGGCCGGAGCGCCCGTATTTTGCGCAAAAATTCCTGCAGCACGTCGCGCGTTACAACAACCGTCACTGCCTGAAAGTTGGTATTACGGGATGGGCCCAGGTCAATGGTTGGCGCGGGGATACTTCGATTGAGAAACGAATCGAACATGATCTCTACTACTTGCAAAACTGGAGCATGAGCCTGGATCTGCGGATCATTGCAATCACAGTCATGTCCGCACTGATGCACAGAAATGCGTATTGACGCCAGCCCTCGGCGCCCTGAACTGTTGCTTTTGCAACCCCCTCGTTAGGTCTTCACGCCAATACCGGCAAGTCGGATGCGCTTGTCGGTGATCTCTGAGGAGAAACGTTCCAGCAGGTTCGGCCAGGAAGCCCTCGGCGGGGTGTGCTGCGCTCGACGGGCTCCAGAAAACGTTTTCGTATCCGCAACACAAGTAAGGATCACAGGTAAAAACGCAGGTGAGACCCGAACACATACTTTCGGGCCGCGCTCTTGTGCTGTTGTCTAGGGCCCCCGTGACATGTCAAGAAGGTTTGATGTAGAGTGCGTTTTCTGTCGAAGGAAGTGCACGGAGGAAAAACCATGTCGGTGCCCACAAGAGGGCGGGAAACAACCATCGAGGCAATGCCTACGCCGATCACAATGGATACAGCACGGACGGCAGTTGTTGTGGTGGACATGCAGAACGACTTTTGTTCAAAAGGTGGGATGTTTGACCGTGCTGGTGTCGACCTTTCGATGGTGAGGGAGACGATTGCACCCACGCAAAAAGTGGTGCTGACAGCGCGGAAAGCGGGGATAGGGATTGTTTACCTGAAAATGGGTTTCCAACCCGACCTGTCCGATCTCGGGCAAGAGGACTCCCCGAATCGGGTGCGCCACCTTCTCTTCGGTGTGGGCCAGCCGAATCTTGCTCCTGATGGCCGTGAAGGGCGGTTCTTGATCCGTGATTCATGGAATACAGATGTCATCGAAGAACTCAGACCGGAGGCAGGCGACGTCGTGCTCTATAAGAACAGATTCAGTGGCTTCTATCGAACTGACCTGGATGACATCTTGCAAAGACTAGGAATCCGGACCCTGATTTTCACCGGATGCACCACGAGCGTTTGTGTGGATTCCACGATTCGGGATGCGATGTTCAGGGACTACAAGTGCGTCTTGCTCGCAGATTGTGCAGGCGAACCCATCGGGAGCGACACGGCACGAAGCAATCATGAAGCGTCACTGCTCGTGATTCAAACGCTCTTTGGCTGGGTCTGCCGATCCGACAGATTCCTTGTCGCTCTTGAACGGTGCATGGAACCTGCGTCAGTTTCAGGAGCTTGAAGTTTGGTGGACCTGGTCGGGATCGAACCGACGACCTCTTCCATGCCATGGAAGCGCGCTCCCAGCTGCGCCACAGGCCCACGTGAGATGTACGAGGGGACTCGAGCAAACTAATTCTCGCCTACTGGCTATCGATAGTCAAACCCGCCCCTGCCTGCCCGCATCTCCAAGCGGATGCAAATTTTGCGCAGTGAGTTAAGTTTGAACCCACGAGGCGGGACTCATTTCGAGGCTGAGCGCGCGATCATTCTCCTCCGGTTCGAGCCTTGCTCCGCCTCCTGAGAGCCTGAGAGAATGGCGGCATGAGAAGCCCGGAGAATGCGTTGCCCGATTCCGAGCTCGCGATTCTCGTCGCAAGACTGTGGCCACACAGAGAACACGAGTCCAACAGTGTGCTGGGCCTGCTGTGCCGTGTTGGTCTGCACCGCTGGCGGCGGTTGGACCTTGCAACGCTCACACCGAACAAGGACATTCTCCATTGCTTCTGGTGCTCGAGGGTCAAGGTTGATGGA
>DATGYF010000280.1:0-9184 GCA_035298145.1 Terriglobales bacterium
CTCAACCATCCCAACATCTGTACCATTTACGACATTGGCGAAGAGAATGGCCAGGCCTTCATCGCCATGGAGTATCTGGACGGCCTGACGTTGAAGCATCGCATCGCCGGCCGCCCGCTCGAAATGGATATCCTGCTCGGCCTGGCCATCGAGATCGCCGACGCGCTCGACGCCGCGCACAGCGAAGGCATTGTCCATCGCGACATCAAGCCCGCCAACATCTTCGTCACCAAGCGCGGACACGCCAAGATTCTCGACTTCGGTCTGGCGAAAGTTACCACGCGTGCGGCTGATGCTTTGCCGCCCGCCGGCCAGACCGAAGTCACCACCGGCGTCAGCCTGGAGTATCTGACCAGCCCCGGCACGGCCATCGGCACAGTGGCGTACATGTCGCCGGAGCAGGCGAAGGGCAGGGAACTCGATGCCCGCAGCGATTTGTTCTCGTTCGGGGCTGTGCTGTATGAGATGGGAACCGGCATCGTACCCTTCCGCGGCGATACTTCCGCGGTCATCTTTGACGCCATCCTGAACCGCGAGCCCACTCCGCCCGTGCGGGTCAACGCCGATCTCTCCCCGAAGCTCGAAGAAATCATCAACAAGGCTCTGGAGAAAGACCGCGATCTGCGCTACCAGAGCGCGGCCGAAATCGGCGCCGATCTTAAGCGCCTCAAACGCGACTCCACTTCAGGACGGGTTCGCGCCGCCCATGACTCAACCCCGAGCGTGGCCGCGCCGGAACCAGCCAGCGCTTCATCCTCGAGATCGGCGCCTCTACCTGTCCCGGTTACCCCCGCGAAAAAAGGTTTGCCCAGGCTGGCCATCGCTGCGGCCGCTGCGCTCATTCTCGCAGCAGCCGGGTTCGGCGGCTATAAATTGCTCACCCGTCCGCGCGGCTTCAACCTGCAAAATATGCAGATCACGAAGCTGACGGAAAACGGCAAAGCCAGCCAGGTGGCAATCTCGCCCGACGGACGCTACATCGTGTACGCCATGCGCGACGGCGAGAAACAGAGTCTGTGGGTGCGCAACGTTGTCACCAAGAGCGACGTTCAGGTGCTGGCCCCCGATGTTGTCGAGATCCCGGGATTGAGTTTTTCTCCCGACGGCAACTACATTTATTTCGTGCGTTCGGACAAGAGCACGGAGAACTTCCGCTATCTCTATCAAATGCCAGTGCTCGGAGGCTCGCCGCGACAGCTGGTAAAGGATATCGATTCCTCCATCGACTTCTCCCCCGACGGCAGCCACTTCGTTTTCGAGCGCGGAGTTCCCGACCGCAGCGAGATTGAAGTCTGGACCGCGCAGGCGGACGGCACCGGGGCACGGCTGGTGGCGACGCTTCCGGCTTATGCGGGATTCATTTTCGGCGCCACCTGGTCGCCGGACGGCAGCACTCTCGCAGCGCCGACGCTGGGTGCAGGCAGCGACGCCAGTTGGCAATTGAACACCATCAATGTCGCGGACGGCCGCGTGCGCACATTGTTCAATGGCGGCGGAAGAGGCGTCGGGCGCGCCGTCTGGATGCCCGACGGCAACTCCCTCATAGCCGCGGTCGGAGAGACCACACTCGGCCGGGGCCAACTGCAAAGCATTGACTATCCCAAAGGCGAGCTGCATCGCTTCACCAACGATCTATCGGACTACACCGCAGCACTGGACGTCACCCACGATGGCAAGACCCTGGCTGCCATTCAGCGTACTCGCGTGTTCAACATCTGGACTGCGCCGGCAGCGGATTCATCTCAAGCCCGCCAGCTGACCTCGGGCGAGCGGCCTTACAGTCTGATTGCGCCCGGCCCCTCCGGCAAAGTTCTTGCAACCAGTGCAAATGGTGATGTCTGGCTCATGAATGCGGATGGCAGCCAAGCCGCGGTTCTGATTCCGGACGCCCACAACACGGCTTCCGTCTCGTCCTGTGGCGACCGCTACGTGCTTTACGACAGTTACCATGATGGCAAGTTAGAGATTTGGCGGGCTGATGCCGATGGTTCAAATAGCAAAAAGATAATCGATGCGGAAGCCCTGGCCGGGAACGCCCAGTGTTCGCCCGACGGCAAGTGGATCTTCTACAGCGGCAAAGACACGATCTTTCGCATGCCGGCCGAGGGCGGCGAAGCGGTCGCGCTGGTGAAAGTTCCCGAGGGCGGCAATTCGCTTCAAGTCTCACCGGACGGGACCCAGTTGGCCTTTGGCTACCAGGAAGGCCGCCCCGTCCCCATCCCGAAAATTGCCATGGTTGCCACCGCGGGAGGCCCCATGCATTTCATAAGCCAGGTGCCTCTGGGAACACGCGGCCTGGCCTGGTCTCCTTCCGGCAAAGCTCTGCAGTACGGACTCACCAGAAACGGAGCCTCCAACCTCTGGGAACAACCCCTGTCCGGCGGGCCGCCTCGCCAAATTACGAACTTCGCCTCCGACCGGATCTTTAACTTCGCATGGTCGCGCGACGAAAAACAGCTACTCCTGATCAGAGGCGACGTAACCAGCGACGTAATCCTCATCAGCAACTTCCGCTGAAGGGTGTCCTGTCCTCGTCTCTCCGTCTTGTGGAGAGACAGGGCGGGGAAGTCAAACGCCTGGTTGAAAATTGCCACGTTCTGCTTCCTGGGTACAGCACAAAAAGAATTCATGTCTCAGTCGTTGGACATGAACGTGGACATGAAAATCCCCACCCTGTCTCTCCAAAAAACGGAGAGACGAGGGTGGGGCACCCTCATTCCGATACCGCGTGTAGTTCGATGTAGTCGAGTGGCGCGTGTTCTTCGCCATCCGGAACGCCCTCGATGCGAATCTCATCTCCCGGATGAAGTGTCAGCGCCGGAATTGTGTGGCGCGTGGACGAGTCGCCGCCCGGTTTGGTCGCCGGTAGATGATCGTTGGCAATCCACTCATCAACCTCTTTATCGCCCACCCAGACTCGAAACTTCGATGCCCCGTTGTTCTGATCAAAATACTGGACATCGATTTCATATTGCCCTGGAGAGCGGTCGAAGCGGAGTATAGCCGTGCATCCTGTCCCCCTCACACACTCAATCGCCTTGCCCCCGGAAGCGTTCTCCCACGGTTCGACATCAATCGGTACGAAGCCCTGAAGCTGCATGGCTTCCGCCTCAACACGATCATGGTGATGTCCCACGCGTCCTTTTTCATCCGCAATCCCGGAAGTACGAAAGAACCAGTTGCAGATCGCATCCCGCCAGACGATCGCGTGCCCAGCCTGATATTCCAGCCGCGCCAGCACCGCGGCATAGCGTTGGTCATCGATCGAGTGCTGTAAAGATTTCCATTGCCGCACGAAATCCGCCGCCTCCGCCGCTCCTTCATAGTGCGAGTCATAAATATGCTGGATCACGGTCTTGCCCGAATGCAGCACGTAGGTGTACGGAACGTGATGGAAAAATAAAAGTAGATCGTCAGGTGTAGTCTTCTCCGACTCGTACACGCGCTGAACGTCAACAGGGTATTGTTCGACGAAGCCAGTTCCCGTCGCCATGCTTCGATCCATGCCGATGCCATCATGGTCGGCGCGATGCCACTGCCCCCAGCCATTGCGCTCCGACGATTCGATTCCCGGTCCGTAGTGGCTGCCCAGAATGTCAGTCAGGGTTTGCGCCCCCAGAGGCCCGGTGTAACTCTCGTATGCATGCCAGGATGCCATTTGCAACCCGGTGATGGTCTTCACCACCGCTGCGTCATTTCCAAAAGTCAGCCGGGTCCACTCCTCCGCGATCGTTGCTGCACTAAGGTCGGGGTTCCACGCCAAGCGTCCGAATCCGTATAGATTCGCCATGGCCAGCGGATGTCCCAGCCAGTCTGCATCCAGGCCGACATTCGCCACACCCACGAACGCTCCCATCGGCCGATGAAAAGTCTTTCCCGCAACCAAATCCTTGACCGGAGTCACTCCGCCCTCCACTCGCAGATCGAAATCCAGCATCTCTTTCCACATCGGCGGCAGGAAACACAGATGCCGCTGCTGCCCGGTGTACTCCTGTGTGATTTGGAGTTCGATGCCCTGGTTAGTCTTCTCCAGTCCGCCAAAAAGCGGCGATACCGGTTCACGAGCCTGAAAATCAATGGGACCATACTTGATCTGGATGATGACGTTGTCGTCGAATTTCCCGTCCAGCGGATGAAAGATGTCATAAGCAGCGCGGGCGCGATCGTTCTTCGGATTTCGCCAATCCAGATGATGGTCATAGACGAATGCGCGATAAAAAAGCACGCCGCCATGTGGCCGCAGAGCGCGCGCAATCACGTTGGCCGCATCCGCCGGCGTCCGCCCGTACGATGATGGACCCGCGCGGCCCTCTGAATCCGCCTTGACCACAAACCCGCCGAAGTCCGGAATCTGCCGGTAAATCGTATCCACCTTCGCCTTCCACCATTCGACGACACGAGGGTCGAGGGGATCAAAAGTGTCCAGACCACCCGACGTCTTCGGGCTGCTCAGATCAACGGACACCGCCAGCCGCACTCCCCACGGACGAAAAACATCCGCAATGCGCGCCAGTTGTGGAATAAAAGAGTCGTCCAGAATCCGCCGATCGGCATTCACATTATTAATGGTGCACCCGTCGATGCCGACCGAAGCCAGCAGGCGCGCGTATTGCCTGGCGCGGGTCAAATCGCCGCGGACACTGCCATTTTCGAAAAAAATCGACGGACCCGCATACCCGCGTTCAATCGTGCCATTGAGGTTGTCCCATTCATCCACCCAGCGAATCGAAACCAGGGGCTGACTTACCTGGTCGAGAGCGGCGACGTTCTCACCGCGCGCCATCTTGCTCAAAAATGCGAACACGCCATACAGAACACCCCGCTCCGTCGTCGAAGTAATAACGATGCAATCGAAGCCATGTACTCGTCGGCTCGCCAGGAGAAAGCCATCGCCTGCGAGTGGCTTGGGGGATTCGAATCCCGGAACGATCCTCTGAATCGCGTTGATTGTCCCGAGAATGATGGCTTTCTCTTTGACGTTTTCGTCCAGGCGCAAAGTCCGCCCCAGCATTCCGATGAAGCCGCGTACCATCTCGTCGCGTGCCGCGGTCAGCACAACCGAACCCTCCGGTACAACCACCACGGCGGGAAGCGTCTGATATTTTGCGCGTGCCACAGTCTCGAGCGCCGCGTAACGCAACCACGCGTCCTGCCCGGTCTGGGCTTGCAGTGCAGGCGCTGCCCTGCCTGCTAACAGCATGGCTCCGAGAAATCCCACGTTCAGGAATCGATTCATGAGTCCAGTTGAAAATCCAGGGAGCCGGACGGATCGCCGAAGCGCGGAGGGCGCCCCCGTCCAAGCTCTGCCTGAGGGGGACTTTCGGGTGCGGAACAAACTATCCTCAGAGAGCGCCACGTCTCCGTCGCGACTTCGGCCGGATCGCAAATGCCGAGACCCGCGCCTGCCACTCGTCCGCGTCCGCCCGATCCTCTTCGTCGTGTGATCGGCTCACGAGCGGCATTTGTGAGAGTCTCTCGAGAATCTCCGGGCTCATGTCTCCCGAAGGATCGAAGTTCTTTGGTTCAACAGTTTCCACCCAGGCTACCAGGCGCTCCAGGGTCCAATTCTTCTTGACCATGACATGCCAGTCGAAGAGGTGCGTAATGATGTCCTTGATCCGCATCTCGCGCGCGATCCACAACCGCCAGCAATCGCAGGGGCGCGCTACCTTCTGCAGCACCCAGTTTCCCCAGACACCTTCGGTGCCAAGCGTCCGCCGGTCTCGTTCGTCAAATTGCTTCACGGTGTGAAAGGTGCAGCCGTTGGCGATGGCCGCCATGCCCAACGCGCAGCCCGACTGCGTCTCCGCAAAATGCTGCCCGCCTGCCCTGGGCGCCAAGACCGTACTGCCTAATAGAATTGCCTCACTGAGTTTCATTGGTATCACTCCCACCGGCAGATTGTAGCGCCAGGAACCCCGGTCGAGACAGGATATAGCAAGACTTGCGAGGGTGCGCTGTCCTCGTCTCTCCGTTTTTTTGGAGAGACAGGGCGGGGACCTTCCCTGGACGATTCAGGCCGCCGGCCCGGCACTCTCGGCCTGTTCATACATCTCTTCAATGTGCTGCCGGTACCGAGGTCAAGCAAATAGGACCGCAGAGGGAACTGAGAAGGCCATCCCGGGCTCGTGGTGGCGGGCGGCTCGCCCGCGAAAAGGTCATTTTCGTGCTTTTGGACCCGAAAGAATCCTGCGCGACTCTCAGGCCGCACAGTTCCTCCCAATGCTAGCAAAAGAAGCAGTATTATTTCACTGGCCGGGTCGCCATGAGCTTGGACCACGATAGCGCGAGAAACCGGGTCGCTAGGCCGCTGCGGAAGCGTAGTGAGCAGTACCAAGCCAAGTCGGGAACTGCCTGCAAAGGTCTCTAGCACCGAGGAGGGTTAACGTGCCTCGGGCCATCGCATCGCGGACCGCGAGGTGGCCGAGACAGATATCTGCAAGGGCCCTGAGTTTGGCAACAACTTCAAGATCGATCCCGAATCCCGGATCGAAGAGGCACACGTCAACCTCTGGCCGCTTGAGGACGAGCCAGTAACGCCGCTTCGGTGTCTCCCGAAATTGAAAAAAAACTACGACCCGCTGATCCGGCAAATTTTCCTTCCGCATTAATTTGTGCAGCACCCATATGAGGAAGTCAGGATCGAGGTGCTCGTCACGGAGATCGCGAGTTGACCACTTGTACCCCCACGCTCCCAAAGACTCGATTACAGGACCGAACTCCCGACCAGCACCCGTGAGGTGATATTCGAAACCTCGCCCGTTTGCGATCGGTTTTCGGTCGATTATTCCGGTGTGCGCCAATGAGTCGAGACGCTGGCACAGTAAATTACGGGATATCCGAGGCACACCTCTATGAATGTCAGCGAAGCGCCGGGCGCCGGACAGGAGTTCCCTCAGAATGAGAGGAGTCCAGCGCTCGGCGAAAATTTCCGAAGCCAGCGCCACGGGACAAAATTGGCCATATCCTTTCATCGCGTAGAGCATGACCTCATTCTTGTATCCACGCAAGTGCAATTTGTGAACCCTATTCAATCATCTCCGCGAGGCAGGAAAAAATGTTCGATGGCCTGCCGCGCGACCTTCCGCCCCAGCTCCGCGCCCACAACAGTTGAATTGCGATAATGCATTCCACCGTACACGCGGGCGTCGAGGATGTCTGTGAGAACTTGGCTGAAACGGTCGTACGAGCGGACCGACTGGAGTAGGCCTGGCGCCGGGCTGCTCATGGTGAAATGAAGTTGGTCGGTGCCGAAATAGGCCCTTAATACCTCGACCACCGAGCCGCTAAAGCAGCCGTGCGCGGCTGGATATTCGGGGTGGTTGGGCGTAATCACGAGCCCAATCCAAGTGGGATCCGCTGCCAGGTATGGATTCCCGCCACCAGCGCGTATGGCGGTAACGGGACGCCAGAAAGCGTATTCGAACTTGGAATCCCAACAGCCGATGAGTGCGTCCGACGCGACGGTGGAGAGCATTGCGAATAACCGCGCCGCACCGAGAACCGAGAGCTCCTGATCGACCGCAATCCCGCGCCAGGTTCCATGCCATTGCAGCATGGGATGCACGCCCGGCCCTCCGACGAACACTCCCAGGTCGGTCTGTTCCGGGGTGCGGGCGCTGCTTACGGCGCCACCATAATCTTTGGTTTCGTTGTAGTCCTGCACCCATGTGGCGCTGTCTAGCGCCGGCGGTGACGGGACCCGGAATTGCGACGGACTGGTCATCGTCCAGGGGGTCGCGTACCGAATCCATGGCGTGGCCGCTGGAAGCAAGCCTGGTGGTGTCGGCTGCCAGATGCCAGGCCCTGGGGCAGGGGGAGTCCACCCAGGCCCGGCGTTCCGGCCATCATTGGCTCGAAGCGCAAGCACACCGGCTGCCGTCTGCTGGCCCACAGCGATGCCGTTGAGTTTTCCTTCGTGGTGTCCTGGTATGGCACCTAGATAGTCGGCATACTGCTGATCGAGCGTGGCCGCTTGATCTGGATACAAGGCAACTTGCACGTCGTGGGCGGCCGCAGCTACCGCCGCCTCCGGCAGCGCTGGAACCTGCACGTCCGGCTTGACCGCATACGCGGTAAACGGATAACCGCAAATCGCGTTCACCGCGTCGTACACTGCAATCTGAACAATTGCAATGTCAACCGAGCCCTGCTGTGGCGACTTGCCACCCACGACGGCGATGCTGTTGTCCGCCACTGCGTTCCAGAACACCACGCTATTGCTCGCCGGTGGAAGCTGTTCTGATTCGCGGCCACCACATCGCGGCACATCGCCCACGCGCGCAAACGCCGAGGTCGTTATCAAAACGGCGCAAAGACAGAGATTTCTTAGCATTTTCTTCTCTCCTCGTTGACGATTTCGGGACTCCGCCGACGGGGAAGTGATCTCAATCGGCGACGATCACGATGAGAAGGTACTGTCATTAGCAAATGTGGGAAAGCCCAAAAAATGAACCAGAGCTAAATCGGGGACCCGCGCGCACTTTGAGCGGAGTTCACAGACAAGACCGGATTTATGACTGCCTGATCACGTTCGTCGAAGGTTGCTAGAGCCGGGCTTTGATCCAACGCGGCACGTGAGAAGCTGGCGGACCGCCTGGAGAACGCCTACAAAGAAGGCGGGGGGCCGGGCAATCCCCCTGTCTTGAGCACTCGCCCTGTCTAGTTGTTGAGAGATTTGGTGGACCTGGTCGGGATCGAACCGACGACCTCTTCCATGCCATGGAAGCGCGCTCCCAGCTGCGCCACATGCCCACGTGAGATGTACGGGGGGACTCGAGCAAGCTAATTCTCGCCTACTGGCTATCGATAGTCAAACCCGCCTCTGCCTGCCGGCATCTCCAAGCGGATGCAAATTTTGCGCAGTGGGTTAGGTTTGAATCCACGAGGCGTGACTCATTTCGAGGCTGAGCGCGATCATTCTCCTCCGGTTCGAGCCTTGCTCCCCCTCCTGAGAGCCTGAGAGAATGGCGGCATGAGAAGCCCGGAGAATGCGTTGCCCGGTTCCGAGCTCGCGATTCTCGTCGCAAAACTGTGGCCACATAGAGAACACGAGTCCAACAGTGTGCTGGGCCTGCTGTGCCGTGTTGGTCTGCACCGCTGGCGGCGGTTGGACCTTGCAACGCTCACACCGAACAAGGACATTCTCCATTGCTTCTGGTGCTCGAGGGTCAAGGTTGATGGA
>DATGYF010000281.1:0-2048 GCA_035298145.1 Terriglobales bacterium
CAACACGGGATACGACAGATGGCTCTCCAGGACTTCGGCGGCCCAGCGTTCCCAGTCCTTGAATATCTGGTCGAGCACCGCCTGCTGCGGACAGTTACCGAACCGTGACAATAATTCAGCGGCCGACGGTGGCGAGCCCGCTCGTGCATCAAGCAGTGAAATTTCGATCTCGCGGCGGGAGAAGGAAGAATAAATAGTCGGCAAATACCCAATCACCACGCCTAAAAACGCGAAGCCCAGTCCGGCCTCGATTACGGCCAGGGCGCGGGCCACGCCCGAGCTGGGAATGATGTCTCCGTAGCCCAGGGTAAAAAAAGTCTCGCCGCTGTGGTACACCAGCACGCCAAAAGTGAGCGGCTCGCTGCCCAGACGGAAGTGTTCGCCGGCCCCATATTGCAGCAGGGCGAAACCGAAGATCAGTCCGGCCGCCCACAAGATCAGCAGGAAGATGAGCGACAGCGGCCCGAAGTAGCCAAGAAAATTCTCGCGCCGCGCCCGCGCCGGAATGCGGCTCGCAAGTTTTCTGTAGGGAATCCAGGTGCGCCGGTAGAACCAACTGGTCAGCCGGAAACTCCGCTGCACCCGTCGCGGCAGTACCACGGTCTCGAACGCATCCAGCAGGATGCCAAGAATGGAAAGAATTCCGGCGATGGCAAAAACAATATGCATCAGGCTGAAATAATAATGTAGGCGCGAGCGTCCCGCTCGTGCGGGATTGAATCAGGTGTCGCCCTGCCAAACCCTCACCAAACTCAGGCCCTGTGCACCCCTGCACGAGCGGGACGCTCGCGCCCACATGGCATCGCGAAATTCAATCACCCGCGAGCCGAACCGATTTTCCCGAGGCCGCGGAGCGCCGGGCCGCATCCAGAATTTCAGCAACGATCACGTTGGTCTCTAAAGATGAAGGCGCGCCCGGCGCAGCGCCGTTCAGGACGACGGCCCGGAGCAACGATAACGAGTCGTCATAAGGAGCTGCAATCGGCTTGGCCGGCGCCTTTTGCTCTTCTCCTCCCTTCAGTCGCACCCGCAGGTCGTCGCGGCGGACCGTGATCACGTAGCCGGTCTGGCCATACACTTCCATGTCTTTACGATCAAAGGGCCAGTTCCACGAGGCCTGCAGGATGGCCTGGGCCTTGGGATATGTCAGGATGATGGTGGCCTCATCGTCCACCCGGGGATAAATTTCCGGCTTGATCTGTTGCGTGACTGCAGTCACGGAGGTGGGCCGCTGCCCATCCATGAGCCAGGTCATCAGGTCGGCGCCATAGCAGCCGAAGTCATAGAGCGCTCCGCCGCCATCGAGCCTGGGGTCGTTGAGCCAGGCCAGGAATTCGGGCTGTACGTTGATTTCTTTCGGCCCCTGGTGACCGTCGTGGACGACCACCTTGCGAATGTCGCCTATGCTTTTGTCGTGAACCATGTTGTAGGCCGCGTGGTTGCTGCGATACCACGAAGTCTCGTAGTTCACCAGCACCTGGATCTTGCCCTTTCGCGCGGCATCGGCGATGGCATGTGCATCTTCGGCACTGACCGCCAGCGGCTTCTCCATCATCACGGAGATGTGATGGCGGGCGCAGATTTCCACGACTTTGCGGTGATCATGAGTGTTGGTGTAGGCCAGTACGGCCTGCGGGTGGGTCTTCTGGAGCATCTCTTCCAGATCGGCGAAGAACAGGCCGCGGTCGAGATTAAACTGCGCCGCATAGCGCGCTGCGACTTGCTGGTCGGGCTCGGCAATTCCGACAATCTGAATATCGCTGCGACGGAGTGAATGCTGCAGGAATCCTTCGACGTGGCCGTGGACCATGCCCGCAATCGCGACTCGGAGGGGCGCTGCGCTTGCGGTGGTTTGGGCAGTAGAAGTCGTGGCTGCAATGAACAGGAGAGCGGTGAAAACGGTCAGGAAGAGTTTCATTGCCGGCCTCGGGCGTACGGCTAAAGCGGCAATGGTAGCAGATTCACGGGGCGAGGCCGTTCACGGCCTGGCATGCGCTGCAGTCAGCGCGTTCTGTATCGCCTGCAACTCTTTCAACACCTCGCGCAGC
>DATGYF010000282.1:0-3978 GCA_035298145.1 Terriglobales bacterium
GACTTCGAGAGCAGCAGAAGGCGGGCGGATTCGAGCGTCGAAGCTGCGACAACCACTACCTTGGCGCGCACGTTGTAGTCCTTCATGGTCTCGGAATCGATGAAGTGCACTCCGCTGGCCTTGCCGGTCTGGAGATCGACCGTGACTTCGCGGACCACCGCATTGGTGCGCAGCGTCAGCTTACCGGTATCCGCGGCGGGATAGATCAGGCCGGTGGGCGAGTCAAATGCGGCATGAATGTCGCAACCGCCTTTGCGTTCGCAGGCACCGCGTCCCCAGCAACGGCTGCGATATTTATTGTGCTTCAGTCCGTCGGTGGTGACGCCGGCGCGGTACTGGGTGAGGACCCGGCCCATCTTTCGCAGGCTCTGCTGCAGCGTGACTTCGGCACAATTCAGTTTTGTGGGACGCTGAAAAATGCTGTCGGGAAGGTGAGGGAGATTTTCCTTCACTCCGGTGATACCCAGGTACAAGTCCACCTTGTCGTAATAAGGAGCGAGGTCGCTGTAGCTGATGGGCCAGTCTTCGCCGAAGCCGTCGCGGCTCTTGGCCTTGAAATCGTAATCGGAGAGGCGGAGCGCCAGGCGTCCCCATATGTTCGTCTTGCCGCCCAGGCAGCGCGCCCGGACCCATGCATAGTTGGTGCCGGTGAAGGGATTCTCGCGCTCATCGACCACGATGTTCTTCACGTAATCGGAGCTGCCGATGTAGCTGTGAAGATGCTTGGATTTCTCAAAACCTGGACCGTAAGGAGGATTGCGGATGGTGTATTCGTTGAAAGTGAGAGAGTGGCGGTCGGGCGGGAGTTCGCCCCGATGCTCATTGTTGTAGGGCCACTCCATCGACCGCAATTCCTTCTCGATGGGAAGTTTTTTCCCCGCCTCGAGCATCAGCACCTGCAGGCCGCGGCTGGTCAGGACATGCGCCGCCATCCCGCCAGCGGCGCCTGATCCCACTACTACTGCATCATAAGTTTTCTTCAGATCGATTTCGGACTCGGCCATTCGCGAAGACTTTCTGTCCCTGTTGCGGACGTACCTTGCCTGGGGATTTGCGGAACCCACGACTATAGCAATCACCGTCGTTGGTTTCGAGCGAAATCTGACGTCGTCATCACTTTTCCAGCTATGGTTTCGGGCTCCAGAAAGGCTCGCGCGCTGGAACGAATTGGATCGGGACCCCGGTGACAAAAGTCTTCAACCAGCGCGTACATTCTTCCATGCCGGCCTGCTCCGAGGGGATGTGGCCGAGGATGATCAGGGATTTCTGTTTGCCCTCGCTTACTGCGTCCGCCACATATTCGACCGTTTCCCACTCCCGCGCCTCGCCGATGACCAGGGTCTGCACTCCCGCCATCTCGAGCGCCCGGGCATGATGAGTAAATCCAGCAGCGCCGGGAGCGAATGCGAGTTTGGTTATACGTAAGCCCGGGTCCCCAACCACCCGCATGACGTGTATGCCAAGCTTCCGCCTGATGTCGGACGCCAGTTTCTCCAGCGAGATCTCGGGCAGGTTGAACAAATACTGATTTTGCGGATCCTGAAACTTCTCCCATCCCAGAGCGTGGACCATGCCGGCCTCAATACCGTCTGGAGTGCGCGCGTGCCAGTGGTCGTGGAAGCGCCAGACCACCAGGCCATGTTTTTCGATGAACTGCCGTTTCTCCACCAGGACCGGGTCGCTGTCTTTCTCAGGCAATTGGTCGGAGGTGTCGAGATGATCGAAGAAAGTCGGTTCGTGAGTGATGATCAGATTGTCGCCCGCGGCAGCGGCACGCTGCAGCACATCGAGGGTGGCCATCATGGTGACGGCGATGCCTGTCACTGGGGTATCGGGATTACCGGCTTTAAAAGTGTCCACCGTGTCGCTTTGCCAGGGAACTCCAACCTGCTGCTGGATGCGGGCTACGACCTCGCGGGCGGTCAGGCGTTCATCCCGGGCGAACGCGGTGCTGGCCAATACCGCAATGGCGGTCAAGGCGACGATGGTAGATCTGATGCGAGTCACGATGGACATTCGGCCTCCGGCAGACCGGCCATGATAGCATCCATTTCTTTTGACCTGGCGTCCGCCATCGCACTATTCTGTCCTTCCTCAAGGGGAAAAGGGATGATCAATGCCTGCTCCTGAAAACGGTCCCGGCAAGGCGGACAAAGCTCTCGGCATGGATCAGTCCATCTCCCGCCGGGATTTTCTGAATTCCACGCTGCTCGCCTCCGGCGGCCTCTTGATGACTTCCGTTTCGCCGGTGCAACTTCTCGGCGAGGGCGACGACTGGACAGGCTACGGGGGCGTCGGCGACTACAGCACTTCCAACGGCAACACTCTCGAAGTGTTGACTGCCGGCCATCGCGTCCGCGATGGCGAGTTTGACCGACCCGCGGCGAACATCGTTGACACCGGAGAAATGTATGACTGTGTGATTGTCGGAGGTGGCATCAGTGGCCTGGCGGCCGCCTTGTTTTTCCAGCGAAAGAGCGGGAAGAATCGGACCTGCCTGGTGCTGGACAATCATCCGGTATTTGGAGGCGAGGCCAAACGCAACGAGTTCATGGTGGACGGCCATCGCCTGATGGCGCATCAGGGGTCCGCGGTTTTCTTTGTTCAATATCCACACAGTTTTCTGGCTCGGTTCTACGAATCCATCGGGTTGAAGGAACCGCGGCTGCAATATCAGAAGTGGGCGGGACCGGCGAAGGAAATGGCGTTGAGCAAGACTCCGTACGACATGGTCGGAAGTGAACCGGCCACGTACGGATTGTATTTCGGCGCGAAGTTTGGCCAGAAGCCGGGCATGTGGCTGATCGATCCGTGGGGAAAAAAACTTGAAGGCGCGCCCATTTCGGAGGCCGCGCGCGCTGAACTGCTGAAGTGGCGGGCCGGTCCACAGCAGGAAGAGAAGAGGCCACAGTATTTCGGGGATGAGACTTCCAGGCATCTCGATTCGATCACGCTGGAAGAGCACATGATGCAGCGCTTCGGCATCAGCCGCGAAACTATCCGTACTTTTCTCTCTCCCGTGGAGGGCGGCGGCTCCGGCCTGGGGCCCGATGCCTTATCGGCATACGCCGACTACGCGGCCGACATGCTTCATCCCCTGCAGAGCGACGATACCGACCAGATGTTTCCCGGCGGGAATACGGGAATCGCGCGGCTCATGGTGAAGACGCTGATACCCGAGTCCATTGCGGGCGATGGCAGCACGGAGGCGGTCTGCCGCAATAGCATTAATTTTGCTGCTCTTGATCAGTCGAAGTCCCCGGCGCGCATTCGCCTGAACTCCACGGCGGTGCGGGTAAAGCACGACGGCGATCCAGAAAAATCTGAGTCTGTGTCAGTGGTTTACACGCGTGGCGGGAAAACATATCGCGTGAAGGCGCGCACTGCTGTTATGGCAGGCGGAGGTTGGACTACCAAGCATGTGGTCCGCGATCTCCCGCAGGCGCAACAGGACGCCTACAGTCAGTTTTATCGCTCGCCCTGCATGATGGCCAACGTGGCGCTGCGAAATTGGCGCTTCCTCTACAACATGGGCATGACCGGATTTCGCTGGTTCGAGGGCGTGGGCAACTATACCGAGGTGCGGAAGACAGCATTGATCGGCGCGGATGCGGCCACAATCAGCCCGGATTCACCGGTGGTGCTGCCGTTGAAGGTGCTGTATTCCTATCCCGGGATGCCAGCCGCCGATCAGGGTCACCGCGGCCGGGGAGAAATGCTGGCAACCTCTTTCAGGGATTACGAAAGAAAAATCCGCGAGCAGTTTACTGAAATGTTTGGCAGCTTCGGTTTTGATGCGCGGCGCGATATTAAGGGAATCATTCTTAACCGCTGGGGGCACGCCTACCTCAATCCGCAGCCCGGCTTTTTCTTCGGCAGGGACGGAAAGCCCGCGCCCAGCGAAGTCCTGCGAGCTGCGCCCTTCGGCCGCATTGCATTTGCCAATACTGATCTGGCTGGAATCATGGACCATCGTTG
>DATGYF010000283.1:0-1770 GCA_035298145.1 Terriglobales bacterium
TTTCCCAACATCAGCCGGGCATCGCGCGAGTGGTTTCCTTTCAGCGAAAGAGGTTTCACCCAGGGCATGGTGTGGATGTGCGCCCGCTGGGGCGGTGCGGTCGCGCCTCTTTTGATGATGGTCCTGGCTTACCCTTTCGGATGGCGAGGCGGATTCGTGCTCATGAGCCTGCTGGGCGCGGTCTGGCTTTGGGGTTTTCATTCTCGTTACAAGGACTCGCCCCAGTCCGATCCCGCCGTGAACGCCGCAGAGCGCGCGCTCATTACGGGAGGACGAAGGGATGCCGGCAAACCCGCGCCGCTCTCGTGGAAAACCATGCTCCGCAGCCCCACCTTGTGGTGTCTCAGCGTGATGTATCTCTGCAGCAACGCCGGTTGGTCGTTCTTCGCATCCTGGATTACACCCTACTTGCGTCACGATCTTCGCCTGTCAGGCATTGAGCTGGTTCTCGCCTCCGGAGCGCCGCTTTTTTTCGGTGGAGCGTCCTGTCTCCTGGGCGGTTTTCTCACTGACCGCCAGGTGCGGCTCTGGGGGCCGCGCTGGGGACGCACTCTGCAAGGCGTGATTGCGTACGGACTGGGCGGCGTCTTCATGCTGGTCGGTGTTGCTTTGACGCCCAGCCACATCGGCCTCGCATTTTCCTCTCTGTGCCTGTCTTCATTTGTGAAAGATTTTGGAATGGCGTCCAGTTGGGCAACCACCATCGACATCGGACATCGCTACTCCGGCACGGTGGCAGGTTTCATGAACATGATTGGCAACCTGGGACAGGTGGTCAGCATACCGGTCGTGGCGTGGCTGGCCGTGCTGGCCGGACGGCCCGGACATCCCAGTTGGAAGGTGAGTCTCTACTTCAATGCCGCGATGTTTTTCATCGCCGCGCTGTCATGGTTGTTCGTCAATCCCAGGCGGGTGATCGTGTACGCGCCGGACGGTCAAGAAAAACAGCCAGCTACTTAAGCGTGTTCGCTCCCTCCTGCGCGCAGATGCTGTCGTGATCGCCGCTGTCGCCTGAAACTCCAATGGCGCCCACGATCTCGCCGTTCATGATCAGAGGGAAGCCGCCTTCGAGCGGAATGCCGCCCGGCAGGCGCAGAATGCGCAAGCCGGCGCCGCCGGCGGCGACGGCATCCTGAAACGCCTTGCTCGTCCGCTTGAAACGAACCGCAGTCCGCGCTTTCTCGATCGCGATGTCCGCGCTTCCAATCTGGGTATTGTCCATTTTCTCGTAGTACACCAAAATGCCGCCGGTATCGACCACCGCAACAGCCATCTTCCAATTACCTTTCCGCGCCTCGTCCAGAGCAGCGGCCGCGGCTTTTTTGGCATTCGCCACGCTGACCGGCAGCCCGTAAGGATTGGGCGCCTGCGCCAGCGCGCTCATGGTGCACAACACCGCCAGGACAACGGGGAACCTTACCAAACGTCGAGGCATAGACCTCCTTCTCGATCGTGCTGGGGTGCCCCGTCCTCGTCTCTCCGCTTGTTGGAGAGACAGGGCGGGGATTTCCAAAATGTCTAGTAGCCTTTCACCTTAACTACAAAGTAGGTGAATTCCGGCGAGCCATCGAGCAAGAGCTGATGCGGCACCTTGGGGGGAATGCGGACCACATCGCCCGCGGAAAGCTTCTGCCTGACGCCGCCCTGAATGGTTCCGTTACGCTTCTCATGCGGCTCGGTGTTTTCCGCACCCACCAGGGTGCCGCCCACTACGAGCGTTGCCGAACCGGATTGCACGAAGAAAACGTCGGCCTGATTCTCGTGCCATTC
>DATGYF010000284.1:0-1927 GCA_035298145.1 Terriglobales bacterium
TGACCCACAATTTATCTGAGCGGAAAATCAGAACTGCCCCACGCGGCAGCGTCCGCCGCGCCAGCGGCTTCGTTCTGACGGGCAAACCGGAAGTCAATTGTCGAAATCAGGCGTGTCTGTTGAAAAATCTCGGTTCAGGGCACGCTTTTTGTCCGTTCTGGCCTCTTGGCTAGTCGCTTCTTTAGTTTCTTCAGACCAGGTTCATGCAGTTGCGATCTGCGGGGTTGGCTTACTGCTGAGGAATCGCACCAGCCGTTTCAGGTTCTGCACCGTTGCCGCCAGGTAGAACTGCTCGCGCACAAAGCGCATCCGGCGTAGCCGCAGTCGGCGGAGTCCGATGTAATTCTTCAGCTCTGCGAACAGTGCTTCCACTTTCCGCCGAGCCCGTTGCGAGATGGCGAACGCTGGTGTCTGGGCGAGGGCGTGGGCCCGCTGCCGTGCTGGCTCGCAGGTGTGGATGGCAAGGGTCCGATACTTGCCGCGCGTGCAGCGGCTTTTTTGCGAGCAGTCGCGACAGCGCTTCACCGTCGAGTAATAAACGTGGGTGCGGTTGCGTGCATTGATTCCGACGTACTTCAGGATTTTGCCTTCCGGGCAGATATAGCAGTTCTCCTCGGGTACGTAGGTGAACTGCTCGATGCCATAGAGATCAGTCGGCCCGTTGGGATTTTCTTTCACCCGGATGTAGGCAGCGATGCCGCGTTCATCGAGCCATTGCAGCAGTTCGCCGTTACCGTAGGTGGTATCCGCTGCCAGAGTCTGCGGCAGGTAGCCGTAACGTTCACGATATCGCTCGATCATATCTCGGGCCGCTATGCTCTCCTGACTCAATCGTGCCGGCGTAGCTTGTACGCCCACGATGACGCAACTGGCGTTATCCACCAGATAGTTGTCGTAGTAGCCGAGCCGTGCCGGACCGCCTTTGGTCGCGTAGGTCGAATCCGGGTCGGTAGTCGAGATCTTCTCTTGCTGCGGAACCGGAGCTTCGACCGGGTTCTCCCGCTCCAGCTCGACTAAATACTCGCGCACCGTGTGGTTCACCTTCGCTATCTCCGGTAGTTGCTCGCGCGGTACGCGGCTGTGATGATCCGCATTGGCCTGGATGAAACTGCCGTCCACCGACATGTGCTCGCCCTTCACCAGTCCCGCCTCTACGCAGCGGGCGACGATCTCCTCAAACAGCTGTTGAAACAAATTCGATTCCTGGAATCGTCCATGCCGGTTCTTGGAAAATGTCGAGTGGTGCGGAACCTCCTGATCGAAGCCCAATCCCGTGAACCAACGCCACGCCAGATGCATGCGCAGCTCTTCCACCAGTTTCCTTTCGCTCGTGACCCCGTAGAGATAGCCCACCAGCAGCATGCGCAACAGCAGTTCTGGGTCGATCGATGGCCTTCCCCCATCGCTGTAGGAGTCCTTCAACTTGGCTCGTACAAATTCAAAGTTGACGTGGCGATCGATCAGGCGTAGCAGATGATTTTCAGGAACTTGATCTTCCAGACGGAAGTAATAGAACAACCCTTCGGAGCGGGATTGGTGCCCCATCATGAGCAGCAGGCCTCCAAATGGAATGGTGAACAGCAGCATCAAGAACTCTGGCCTGCTTATAACGCGAACATTGCACCGCCACAAGCATCAACTGTGGGACTTTTTCAACAGACACGCCTGATTTCAACAGTTACGCGACGCAGCATGGTTCGTGGAGCATAATAATCAAGACTTTATGAACCACGATGTCGATCTAGATGATGCTCTGAGCTTTGTTGTCAAGCGGATTGAAGTGGAAGCCACACGGTCAGGCAAGCCACTCACGGAAGAGGAAGGCTTACTGCTCAACAACCTTCCCACCGCTCCGCTATTCCCGTTGACTGCATCTGCTACCCCTGAATTTCCGCCCCGGCCTGTTCCAAGAGACTTGGCATACGAG
>DATGYF010000285.1:0-15315 GCA_035298145.1 Terriglobales bacterium
AGTTCTCCGTACGCATCTTTGAAGCCCAGTCCGATCGGCCTGAACCAGGCTGTTCCCTCTGGTTCGGCGAATCGGGAATATTCTGCTTTCATCGCGGGTCGGCCCAGTCGTCCGGCCTACCTGTATTCGGTGATTCCCGGCGGAGTCGCGAGTGTGGATGAACTGCGGCAGGCCATCGATCACGATCCCGTCGTGGCGCGGGAATTCCAGGGATTCGATTTTCAGCGGGCACACCTGGTGCAGGTTTCCGAAAAGCAGTCGATGCATGTCGCCTACCGCATGGGAGACAAGGTGTACTGGACCCGAAAGAAGGTGGCGCTGCATCCGGGTGAAACGTTGATCAGTGACGGAAAGATTGTGGCGCGCACGCGCTGCGGCAACCGGATCGCGATGACCCCGCTTGGTCCGCCGGCGATAGTGGACCCGGTAGAGGCAGACTTCAATGAGCCGCTTTTTTCCAATGACATGGTAACCCACGAAGTCGAGCCTCGGCTCGAGACTTACGCGGCGGCGTTGCCGGAACAGGCCACTCCACTGCAGCCTGCCAAACGCCGGCGCATGGTTCCATTTTTCCTGCTGCCGTTCTTTGGTTTACCTGGCGGCGGTTCGTCCCACACGCCACTGGCGGTTACTCCCGAACCCGGTACCATGCTACTGGTCTCCACCGGGCTCATGGGGGTGTACTGGAAGGCCCGGAAGTCGAGGCGCAAACCATAAGTGCGAACTCTCGGGTCGGGCATGCCTAGTTTCTCCAATCCAAGCTTCCTGAGGACCAGTTTCCTGAAAGCGGGTTTCCGGAAACCCGGGCTTCTGGTTTGCGGCCAGGCTGCGCTGGTTTTTCTCCTGGCGGGCTGGCTGTATGGCCCGCTTGCCATCGGCCTGGCGAGCCAGTGGTGGCATGATCCGAATTACACCCACGGTTTCTTTGTGCCGGTGTTTTCCCTGTTTCTGGTCTGGGAGAGGCGCACCAAACTGGCGGCTCTGCCAAGCCAGCCCGCCTGGTCCGGTCTGGTGATTTTTCTGTTTGCCTTGCTGGCACTGGTGTTGAACACGATCATTTCAGGATTTTTCCTGTACCGCATCTCACTTCTCCTTTTTATCGCTGGCCTGGTGGTCTTTCTCGCCGGGTGGAAACACCTGGCAGCGCTTTCGTTTCCGCTGGCATTTCTGGTCCTGATGATTCCTTCCTCCACATTGTTGGGCTACATCACCCTTCCGCTCCAGATTGTTGCTTCGAAGGTCGCAAGTTTCCTGCTGATGCTGGTGGGTATTCCCGCGGTTCGGGAAGGCAACATCATTCTTCTCCCAACGGCGCGGCTGGAGGTGGCAGAGGCGTGCAGCGGAATCCGGTCACTGTTCTCCCTGATTACCCTTACTGTCATTTACGGGTATCTGACGGAGAAAAAAGTGAGTCTGAGGGTCCTATTGGTTTTCCTGGCTGTGCCGATTTCGGTGCTGGCTAATGCCCTGCGCATCGCCGTTACCGGAGTGGTGGTGGAATATTGGGGCATCGAAGGCGCGCAAGGCACGCTTCACCTGTTTGCGGGATGGCTCATCTTTGCCGGCTCCCTGGCGATTGTATTTCTGCTCCATCGCTTCTCCCGGGCGCTGTTTTTTACCCGCCACGAGGCCGCAGTGCGGGAGGAATACGCATGAACTCCTGGAACGCTCGAGTCACGATTGTCACGTTACTGTTGGCAGGGACCGCGCTGTTTCTGCAGGCCCGGTCCCGCAGTGAGTTTGTTTTGCCGAAGACCGCGCTGGCCACATTTCCAGCGGAGCTGCAGAACTGGGTGGGGACTGATGTTTTCCTTGATGACGACAGTCTGAAGGCTCTTCGTCCGGGAGATTTCCTGCAGCGAACCTACCGGAACCAGGCGGGCGGCACTGGTTACGTTGATCTGTACGTGGCGTATCTTCAGAATCAGCACGCGCTGTTCCACCACCTTCCGCAGGATTGTCTGGAAGGCTCAGGCTGGTCGCCGGTGGAGTCGGGAACAACCACGCTCGCGTTTCCCGGCGAGGCACCTTTCCCGGCCAATCGTTACCTGATCGCTAAAGGAGACGATCGCCAGTTGGTTCTGTTCTGGTATTCGGCCCGCGGCCGCCGGGTCGCCAGTGAAGACTGGATGAACGTTTACCTGGCGTTTGATTCGCTTCTTTGGAACCGCACTGACAATGCGCTGGTTCGAATGAACACCGAGTTGCAGCCGGGAGAAAAGCCCGAGGACGCGGAGCGCCGGCTGCTTTCCTTTGCCGGACTCGCCGGTCCGCTGCTTAAGAACTACATTCCGCTTTAACCCCACGCACCGCGTACGCCCTCCTTCGACTTCGCTCAGGACCCGGGCGGGCGAGCGAAGCTCGCCTTGGTTTTGCGCGATCAAGCAGAAGAACCAGCCGGGCCTTGCCCGGCCGGGCAGGTGAGGACACCTGCCCCTACGCGATTTCCGGTCGATCAACAGTCAATTGCTCCCTTTCAGATATTTATCGAACCACTCGACCGAGCGCCGGATCGAATCGATCTGGTTCTCGCGCTTTTCGAATCCGTGGCCTTCGTTGGGATAGTAGTGCGCGTCCACGGTTTTCCCGTCTTTCTTCAGGAGTTCGACCACCTGTTCCGCCTCTTCCTTGGGAACGCGGGGATCGTTCTCTCCTTGCAGGACCAGCAGCGGGGCCTTCACGTGGTGAATGTAGGTGATGGGAGAAGCCGCGTCATAGATGGCGCGATCTTTCACGGGATCGCCCAGCAGGCTTTTCTCATACTCCTGCAGCATCGCGTCCTCATGTTGCAGCATGGTCATCCAGTTGATAATGCCGTAGAGCTCCACGCCCGCCGCCCACACATCCGGAGAGCGGCCGATGGCCATCAGAGTCATGAATCCGCCGTAGGAGCCACCTGTGATGCCGATCTTTTTCGGATTCACATAACCCGTGGCCTCGAGAAATTTGGCGGCGTACACTTCATCCTGCAGATCGCCGCCGCCCAGGTCTTTGTAATTGGCCTTTTGAAACTCAATGCCGTAGCCGGTCGAGCCGCGCACGTTGGGCGCGATGCAGATGTATCCCCGGGAGACAAAGGCCGCGATGCGCGGGCTCCAGTAATCCTGGGATTGTCCGGTCGGGCCGCCGTGGGGCAGGACCAACGCGGGATTCGAGGCATCGCGCTTTAGATTGAACGGCACCCACAACAAAGCGCTGATGGTTTTTCCATCGAAGGATTTGTAGCTGATGACCTGCGAAGGAGGCCGGGGCGCGGCCTTCAGGCTGGCTATCACGGAATAGGTAAGCTGCCGCGGTTTTTGCGAAGCCAGATCATAGACCCAGAAGTCCGCGGGCTCGACCGAGCTCTCGTGCGACAACAGCAGGCGGTCTCCGGAGGACGAAAACGAGGTGGGGGAAGCGGCAAAGCCGTTCACGCCACCCGCGATGGGAATTTTGTCCGACTGGGTCGAGGCCGTGTCTCCGAGATAAACATCCGAGCGGCCGTCAGCGTTGATGGCGTAGGTGAAGCGCTTGCCGTCGGGCGAGAAGTCACCCGCACTGGCCTCCCACTTGGTGTCCGTCACCCACGTGATCTTTTTGCTTGCTATGTCGAGCAGAGCGACGTTCTGGTAGCCGCTCCTGGCGTTGGATGTGATCAAAAGCGTCCGCCCGTCTTTTGATAGAGAGGATGCAGTACTGAGAGATTTCCCCTGGTGCGAAGTCAAATTCGTGGAGTTTCCACTCGCGACATCAATGGCGTAAATGTCGGCATCGGTAAAGCTGACTTCCAGCCGGTTGGCGTAGAGCGTCTTACCGTCAGGACTCCAGGCCACCGATTGCCACAAGTGGTCGGGCGTACTTTCGTGCGTGAGCAGCGTCACCTTGCGCGTGGCCCAATCCATCAGCGCAATGTTGTAAACCGTGGCCTCTTTGGGCTTGTGGTTCAGGGCAATGGTCTTGCCGTCGGGCGACCAGCGCGGGTTCTCTTCACGAATCTCGGGAGTGTTGGTCAGGTTGATCGCCTCACCCCCTTCGCTCGGAATGGCGAAGATGTCCCACAGTTCGTTGCCGGCCTTGTCCTGTTGAAAGACGATCCACTTACCGTCGGGCGACCAGGATTCGCCGTATTGCCTGTCATCCGATTGCGCCAGTTGAATCGGCCATCCCCCATTTGCGTTTACCTTCCACAAATTCGATCGGCCGGATATGTCGGTAGTGAACACAATCTCGTTGCCGTCTGGCGACCATGATGCGCTGGATACCGAGCGCGTGAAATATAGATCGTCAATCGGAATGGGCCGGGCATTGGGATTGATAGCCGAGACGATTGTTTTCGCGTCGGTGATTGCCCTGGTGTCCGGACCCGAGGACTGCGCGACCGCGAGACCGCAGGCAAAGAGAACGAACAGAGCAGAACTGGTGTGCCGCAGAGATTTCATCACGACCTCATTCGAAAGGGATATCGGGCAGATATTTCACACGGAATCCGCGGTCGGAATTGTACACCGGGCCGGATTGACGCTTTTGCCTGGGTTCGAGAAAAGCGTGAACCACAGAGGACACGAAGTCTAATCACGAAATTCCTCTGTGTCTTTTGTACCCGGTGTGGTTGAAGGATAGAGCGAAACTACTTCGTTTTGGAAGGGGGGACGATGCCGCTGCCTTCGCGGATGGTCAGTATCTGATTGGCTTTCACCTGGGTGAAGCGTTCGATCTTCTGCGTGGTGGGCCATTTCACCTCGATGACATCCACGGTCTGCGCTTTGCCCAGGCCGAAGTGAAGGCGCAGGTCGCATTGCGACATCACGCTGGCGCCGCTGTGGACTTCGTCCATCTGGGCGTGATTGCCGGTCACCACACGGACCCGGGCGCCGATGGCGGTGCGATTACATTTGGTGCCGATCAGCTTGATCTTGATCCAGTTCTGGCGGTTGCCGCCATCGTTGCGCAGCAGCGAAGGCAGGTCGTTCATGTTCAGAATCACGGCGTCGATGTCGCCATCGTTGTCGTAGTCGCCGAAGGCGGCGCCCCGGCTGGAGAAAAGTTCGTTGATGCCAGGCCCGGATTCAGTTGAGACATCTTTGAACCGGCCATTGCCCAGGTTTTTATACAGCAGTCGCGGGTTCTTGAAGGTCTGCCCGATGTCGTGGCCTTCAATCTCGGGATAGACGTGTCCGTTGATCTGCATGAGGTCGGGCCAGCCGTCGTTGTCGTAGTCGAGAAAGCCGCAACCCCAGGCGACGTAGCGGTTGTTGATGCCGATGCCGGATGAGAACGTGACATCGGTGAAAGTCCCGTCGCCGTTGTTGTGATAGAGGTTGCAAGTATCGTCGGCGAAATTCGTCTTGAAAATATCGAACCAACCGTCGCAGTCATAGTCGCCGACCGCCACCCCCATGCCGGCCTGCTCATGGCCGTTATCGCTGTAGGCGCATCCCGCCAGGACGGCAATATCGGTGAAGGTGCCATCGTGGTTGTTGCGGAATAGCATGCTGGGCTGCGAGTCCACCGCCACGTAAATATCCGGCCAGCCGTCGTTGTCAAAATCATAAGAGACGGCGGTGATGGAATAGCGCGGGCCGGACTTCAGGATGCCTGACTTCTCGGAGACGTCGGTAAAAGTCCCGTCGCCATTGTTGTGATAAAGCACGTTGGTGTCGCCGGGGAGGCCGCGCGGGCCGCACATCACGGGGATGCCTTTCCACTGGCACAGAGGATCATTGGCGGAAGGCGCCTTCGCCGGATCAAGTTTTATGTAGTTGCAGACGAAGAGATCAAGATGGCCGTCGCGATCGTAATCGAGCCATGTGCAGCCCGCGCCCCACCGGAATTGTTCGTCATAAACCCCCGCTTTGCGGGTTACATCGGTGAAAGTGCCGTCGCCATTGTTGTGGAACAGGATGTTGTGTCCCCAGAAGCAGCAGAAGAGGTCGTCCCATCCGTCGTTGTCGTAGTCGCCGACACAGATGCCGGTCTGCCAGCCGGTGCGCCCCAGGCCGGATTTTTCGGTAACGTCGGTAAAGGTTCCGTCGCGATTGTTTTTGTAGAGATGCGAGGTGGGGGCCTTGCCGGGCGGCCAGTTGGCGTCGAGGCGGGTGCCGTTGGTGAAATAAATGTCGAGCCAGCCGTCGTTGTCGTAATCGAAGAAGGCCAGGCCGCTGCCTTTGGCTTCGATGATGTAGCGCTTGTGATCGACCGCACCCCAGACGTTGGGAGCGTCCAGGCCGGCTTCGCGGGCTACGTCAACAAAGGTGACCGGGGAGGCTGCCGGCGGAGTTGCTGCGGCTGCCTGGAGTGAATTCCTCCATCGCCAGAGCGGCGTAGTGAGCGCATCCATGAGCGTGCTGCCGAGGACGATGGCGGAGGAGCCCAGAAATTGACGTCGCGGAAGTCTCATATGGGCAGTCGTCAGTCGCCGGTCTCCGCGAGTCGCATCTCGAAAATTCCTCCAACCGTATTGTCATCCCGACCGAAGCGAAGCGTAGTGGAGGGACCTGCTGTTATTGCCAGCTTGATCGACGCGGCGTGCATTGCGTTATTCCACGAACTTCCGCGAGGACACTGCGAGTGATGAGCGGGGTTCGCACCCAAAATCCCCACCCTGTCTTTCCCGAAAGACGGGAAAGACGAGGGTGGGGCACCCATCTCGTTTTTCGTCTTTTTCATTTGCTCGGTACCCTGGGAAATTTACGTGGCACGATTCCTGCACCCTCTTTGACCGCGATGATCTGATCGACGGGGATATTCGTCAGACGATCCACTTGTCCACTGGGCCAGGTGATTTCCAGGGAATCGATCTTAGTACGCTTGCCCAGCCCAAATTGGATTCGCGGGTCGTTGGAGGACATGTAACTCATGCCGCCCTTGGCCTGTTCAACATGGGTTGCCCCTTCGGCAGTCAGCTTCAGAGACGCGCCGACGCCGTCTCGATTGGAGCGGGTCCCAATCAAGAGAACTTCCAGCCAGTGATTGGTGTTTCCGCCATCGTTGCGCAGGAGTGACGGATAGTCACCGCGGTTGTTGGTAACGATGTCGATGTCGCCGTCGTTGTCGTAGTCAGCAGTGGCGAGGCCCCGTCCGGCGATGGGGCGCATGAAGTCCGGGCCCAGCGACTCCGAAGCTTTTTCGAACTGGCCCTTACCCAGGTTCCGGAACATCAGCAGCGGTTCTTTGTAGGACACTTCGCCGTGGTAGAGATTGATATTGTCCAGCATGGCGCCGTTCAGTTGCAGGATGTCGGGCCAGCCATCGTTATCGTAATCCAAAAATTTCATGGCTACCCCGCTCAACAGGACGGCCTTGTTGCCAATGCCGGAGCGGAAGGTGTCGTCAACGAAAGTCCCGTCGTGGTTATTGTGATAGAGGCGATTCAGTTCGAAATCGAGGTGGGTGATATAGAGGTCTTGCCAGCCGTCGCCGTCAACATCGGCGGCATCGATGCCCATTCCGGCCTCGTAGCGTCCATCTTCACTCGCCGCCACGCCGGAGATCAGTGACACGTCCTCAAAAGTTCCGTTGTGTTTGTTGATGAATAGAAAGTTGGGCCAGGTATCGTTGGCGATGGCGATGTCGGTCCAGCCGTCGTTGTTGAAGTCGGCCAGGACCACGCCCATGCCCTTGGATTCGGGCTTGCCCACGCCGGACTTGTCACTCACGTCGGTGAACGTGCCGTCATGATTGTTGTGGTAGAGCGTGGTCTTCTGTCCTTTGTAGTTTCCGGGATGGCAGTAGGAACGGTAGCCGGGCCGGCGTTCGCCGCACCACAGGTTATTCTTGGGCGACCACTCGATGTAATTGGTGACCAGCAGGTCGAGCCATCCGTCTTTATCGTAGTCAAACCATCCCGCGCTGGCCGACCATCCGTCTTTGTCCGCAACTCCGGCTTTGGCGGTCACGTCGGTAAAAGTTCCGTCACCGTTGTTGTGATAGAGGATGGCGCTGCCGTAGCCGGTCACGTACAAGTCGGGATAGCCGTCGTTGTCGAAATCTCCGACGGCAACTCCCTGGCCGTAGTGTCCTTCACCTCCGACGCCGGCCTTCGCAGTGACGTCAGTAAAAGTCCCGTCGCCATTGTTGTGATAGAGAGCGCTGCGCAGAGGCTGGGGTGGTTTGTAAATATCGGTGGCAGCGGACTGGACGAAATACAGGTCCATGAGCCCGTCCTGGTCGTAATCCAGCCAGGCTACGCCGGTGCCCATGGTTTCCAGGTAATACTTCTCGTCGGTAGCAGTGCCGTCCTGAAGGAAGGTGATTCCGGCGGCCTGGCGAACCTCGGTGTAACGCACGGGCGCGCGGTCGTCGGGAGTTTTCGGAGGCTGGCCTGCGAAGGCCATCACGGTGGAGGCCGCTCCGGCTAACACCGTTAGCGCCAGCCCTACCCGTCTTCCGAAGCCCGGCGCCTTACCCGTTTTCGATTTCTTCCGCATTCTCGTGATTGGTTCTGTCGGGACCTAGAGGGTCCGATCAGCCAAGGACAGCGCCAGCTGAAGCAACTGCTGCCGCGCCGCCATCGACATGGGTTCCTGAGCGGAAGAAGACTTGGCCGGGGCCCGGGACAGCACTTCTTCAATCCGATTCACATCCAGGCCGCCGGCGCTGCTTCCTTTGAAGCGGTTCAGCACTTCGCGGGCCTTGGCGATTTGTCCAGTCTGATAATAGAACACGCCGAGCGTGGAGTAGCTGCCGGGCCACTCGGGCAAAAGGTCCACCGCGCGCTCCAGGCGCTCGGCGGCCTGCGTGGTGTTGCCTTCGAGCACGGAAACAATTCCCATTCCCCAGAGGATTTTGCCCGAGCCCGGAATCCGAGCCAGGCCTTTCTGCAGTGTTGCTTTCGCTCCCGCGACATCTTTTTCGCGCAACTGCACCAGCGTGAGCGAGAGGTAATACTGGTCATTGTCGGGATTTCTGGCAATCGCATCGCGGAAGATTTCCGCGGCCCGGGCCGTCTCGCCGAGATGAGCGTGAATGTCTCCAAGCAAAGCCAGGAAAGCCGCGTCCTGCTGACCCGGAGCCGAAACGTGCTGGGCCGCCTCGAGTGCCTGGGGATAGGCGCCTTTGCGGAAATAGGCATCGGCCAGGTCGAATTTTATGTCATCGGAGTCCGGGCTGGCGCGCAAGGCCGTCTGGAAATGCTGGATGGCGTCGTCGTACAGATGGAAGCGGGCGAGCAGCACACCTACTCCGGTCTGAGTGCGATAGTCGCCCGAACTTAGCTGGTCAAGCTGCGTGATCGTACTGCGGGCTTCCTCGACCTTTCCCAGTTTCAGATATGCCTCTGCCAGCAGGTAAAGGTCCTGCGGGCGGTCTGGATGTTTCTGTATCTGCGCCGTCAACTCGGTCAAATCGAGTTGCGTTCGCTCCTGAGGAGCAAGGTTGGATCGGTTGTCCAGGTAATCAAAAAGATGTTGATAAGGATACGGACCAGCTGACGCGTCTTTCGAAAGGGTCTGAAAAACGTTCAGGTCTCGCTGCGCCGCCTCGGTCTGATGGAGGCTGCGCTCGACCATGGCGAGCTTGTAATAACCGGCTGCGGGATTGCGGCTTACCTTCACATATCTCCGCAGCAAGGTGGCTGCCTCTTCAAATTTCTTATCGCCGATTCGCAGGTTCGCCAACTCGAGCAAGGCGTCCGAGAGATCGGGATTGGAGCGCAGCGCCGCCTGGAAGAGCTTCTCCGCGGCCGCCTGATTGCCCTGCCGTCCCTCGATGTAGCCCATGTTGAACAGGCAGCTGGCATTGCGCGGGTCCAGTTTTAGGCCCTGCTCGAAATATTTTCTGGCTTCATCGAAGCGCCCCAGGTGCCGGTAGGAGAGGCCCATGAAGACATAAGAACGGGCCGACGGATCCAGTTCAATCAGGGACTTGAACTCGTCGATGGCCTTTTCTGTCTTTCCGGACATGAAATAGCTTTCGCCCAGGGCGGCGTGCAGGTCGGCCCGCTTCGGCGCGATTTTCACGCCAGATTCAAGCAATGGGATTGCGTCCTCAAAATAATTCTGCATCATGCTGACCCGGGCCAGCAGAAAGATGACGTCGGTATTCTCCGGTGCCAGCTTGTGGGCGCGCACCAGGAGGTCCATGGCATCCACCACTTTGGTCTGCTCGGAATACACCCGCGCCATCAGGTAAAGAGTTTCTGCCGAGTCAGGCTTCAGTTTCAGCGCCCGGCTCAACACCAATTCAGCTTTCTTGTATTCGCCGCCCTGCAGATACACCTGGCCAAGGTTAAATAGGATTTCGAAAGTTTCCGGCTGCAGCGCGCTGGCCTTTTCGAGTTCCAGTTGCGCCGCCGGGTACTGCGCTGCTCCCGCCAGCAATACGCCCAGAGTGAAGTGCAGTTGAACATCATCTTTCTTCTGGGCGGAGAACTCCCGCGCCAGTTTCAGACCTTCGGCCGTCCGTCCGGCTTGAAAGTAAGCGCGCACCAGATTGAAACGCGTCGGCATATCTGCCGGGCGTACCCGTTGAAAGTGAGGAATGGCCTCGGCCGGCAAACGCCGGGCCATCAGGACGAGGCCAAGATTGTAGTTAGCCTCGCGGTTCGCGGGATCGAGGCGCAAGACCTGGCGAAACTCCTTCTCCGCCAGATCGACTTTTTCCTGGGCGACGTAAACGTTCCCCAGATTGTTATGAGTTCGAGCGGAATTGGGATCGAGCTGCAGCGCGTGCTGAAACGCCTCCAGAGCGTGGTCGTAGTCTTTTTCGCTGCCGTACGCGATCCCCAGCAAGTTGTAACCCTCCACGCTCGAAGGATTCAGCTTGAGTTGCTCCTCGATCTTCACTTTGGCTTCCGCGATCGATCCCTGGCGCAGCAGGGTCTCAGCTTCGAGGAAAGGTGACGGAGCCTTCGAAGCCGGCCGGGCGGCGCTTTGAACTGGATGGGATTGCTGCGCTTTGCATCCTGCAGCAAGAACGAAGACGACCGCGAAGGCCAGAATGCAGCGCAGTCCAGGCCTGCGGCGCATGCTTCCGGCTGATTGCTGAAATGAGGCGCCGATGACCATCTCCCGGTATATCTCCGCGGGCACTTTGAATACAGGTCTCAAAGGCTCAATGTAGCATTTCCAGCGCCTGCTGGGCCATCTTGTGCTGAGGCTGTTGGCGCAGCAGCGCGAGCAAAACTTCCCTGGCCTTTTCCTTGTCGTTCAAAATGACGTAGAGGCGGGCCAGATTCATGTAGGCCTGGTCGAAATTCGGGGCGACCTGAATGCATGTCTTGAATCTTTGCTCGGCTTCCGGATACCGCTGCTCACGCACGAAAAGCACGCCCAGATTGTTGAGCGCGTCTGGATAGTCGGGACGCGCGCTCACCGCCTTTTCGAGATATTGCTGGGCACTCTGAGGTTGGTCTTGCCGGGCGTAGAGCATTCCCAGGTTGTAGTTGACCTCGGGATCGTCGGGCTCAATTTCGTGGGCCCGGTTCAGAAACTTTTCCGCGTCTGCCAGTTTGCCCAGGCGACGGTACAGGTTGCCGAGATTCAGCAGCGCGATGGTGTAGGTTGGCCGCTGCTGCAATGACTGCTGAAAGTTGCGAACCGCCTCGTCCGGAAGATTTTGGTTCGCCGCAATCATTCCGAGATTGTTCCAAGCCTCGGGATATTCAGGACGCAGCTTCACCGCCTGTTCCAGATATTCACGCGCTTCAGGAAAGCCGTTTCTCCGGAGATACAGCGTTCCCAGGTTGTAAAAAGCTTCGGGATTGTCGGGCTTGGCGGCGATGACCTGCTTGAAAGATGCTTCCGCTTGCTCCAGATAACCATGCTGAAAAAAGGACACGCCGTAGGTGAAGTCGTTGCGCTGGAACGCGCTCTGGAAAAGCGTCCCGGCGAACGGCAGCGCCCTGCGCATCCGATCGGAGGGATCGCTGGGAACCGATTTCACATCCTCCAGCAGCCGCTCGGCAGTTACCGGTCCCTGATACACCTTGACGATCATCCCCTCTTTATTAAGGAGAAACGATGTGGGCAGGCCGAGATCGCGGCGACGGTCGAAGAGGTAGCGATAAATAATGTTATAGACGCCGGCTACATCCGGACTAGCGAGCAGGGTGGGAAACGAGAACCCTTCTCGGGCAGCAAATATTTTCACCACTTGTGGGTCGTGGGGATCGTCCACATTGATGCCAACGATGCGAAGGCCGGCAGCCGCGAGGGGCGATCTGCCCTGGCCGAGCAGGCGCAGCTGCTCGCGGCAGGTCGGCGAGGCGGTGGACCAAAAATTAAGCAGGAGTGAGCCGCCGCGGAACGATCTCAGGTCCCATGTTTTGCCGGCGAGGTCAGGCAGGGAAAAGTCCGGCGCGCTCAAGGGTTCGATCAGCCAGGTCTCCACCGCCGAGGGCAGAGACTCTGACGCCAGAGCGCTGCCGGCATGGGTATAAGAAGGAGGCGAGGCGGCAAAAGCCTTGGCCAGAAACTCGTTTGCTCCTTCCTGAATTTCGATGCGGCGGTTTGCCGGCAAATTTTCGAACCTCTGAGTGAGGCCGCTGGGCCAGCGAACCGTGGCGCGTACTGGGCCCTCGCCTTTCCCCAACCCGAAGAAGAGCTCCCTGGTGTGCTGCGACAAAAATCCGGAGCCGGCCTGAAGGTATTTGGTCTGGCGGAGCGTTCCTGACTCCACGGTGACTGCAGCCCCGATGGCATCGCGATTGCTTTTTTGCCCGCGCAGGCGGAATGCGAGGGAATGGCCAATTTCTTTCATCGCGTTGCGCAGGACGCGCAGCTGCGGCGCGTTCCGGTTCTTGAGGATAACCTCCAGCCGCCCGTCGTGGTCGAGGTCGGCCAAGACGAAGGACCTGCTGTCGTCGGGGAAGTCCATGCCGACCGCGCCCGAGACTTCGGAAAAGGTGCCATCGCGGTTGTTGGCGTAGAAAACGTTTCTCTCAGGGCCGGCCCAGGAAGAATCCGAGCGGATCAGTTCGTTGATGGCGTTCCATCCCTGCTCGTACCTGGACGAAGGGTTCGAATTCTGCGGCGAATTTCCCACCACCTGCCGCCAGAAAAAGCTTGAAAGGTTGCGCGGATCGGGGCCGGAGATGTAGCCATTGGCGATGTACAGGTCAGGGAAGCCGTCGTGATCGAAATCCCATGCATCGGAAGACCAGGCCCAGCGGCCCATTTCGGCCCCCGCCTGGCCGCCTACGTTTTGAAACTTGCCGTTGCCCTGATTGCGATAGAGAGAATTGCCGCGGGCGTGTCGGCGGTAAAGGTCGCGGATGTTTTCGGGATCTTTCTCGTGGAAGATTGCTTGCTCCGAAACCCGCTGGCCGGCGGCCGACCACATATTGGCCACGTAAATGTCCTGGTTTCCATCATTGTCAAAGTCGAACCAGCAGGCGCTCATGCCTGCGCCCGCGTCTTCTACTCCTGCATCAGTCGAGACGGCGGCGAAAGTCCCATCGCCGTTGTTGCGATAAAGATTGCTGCGCCCGAAGTCGTTGGCCACGTAGAGGTCGGGCGTCCCGTCGGAATTGAGATCGCCCCAGGCGCAGGCAAAACTGTAGCGATCGTTGTCCACATTCAGCCCCGCAGCCGCAGTCCGGTCAGTGAAAGTCGCGTTGCCTTCATTGTGCAGCAGGAAGTTCGGCGGCCCATTGCGCGCGTCGAAGTAAGGCACGGGATAGTGGTACTGGTCGAGGCCGGCGTAGTAGCTGTACAGGCAAAAATAGATGTCGAGCCGCCCGTCACGATCGTAGTCCGCGATGGCGGCGTGGGTGAACGTTCCCTGGGGGAGCTGGGCAAACCTGAAGGCGTCACGCTTAAGTGAAAATTTCCCGTTTCCTTGATTCATGAACAGCAGCGGGCCGCCGCCGCAAACTACCAGAAGGTCCTGGACTCCCTTGTTCTCGAAATCGGCGAACAGGGCGCAGGCCGTGTCGTCGAGCACACCAATCCCAGATGCTTCTGTCACATCCTCGAAGCTGCCATCGCCGCGATTGCGATAGAGGCGGTTGGGAAGCCCCGCGGGCTGGCACACGTATAGATCATCAAATCCGTCGTTATCGATATCTCCCACGGCCAGCCCGTTGTTGCCATACACGTCGATCCCGGAGGCTCCGTCGAGCACGGTGCGCCAGTGGTCCACTCCGCGAAGCATCTGATTTTTGTAGGACGCGGTCTGGCCCAGCGCCTGGGCCGTGATGTCAATGAAGACGGGTTCGCGGGCGCGGGCGAGAGTCTCTTCGGTTGCCTTCCAGCGCAGCACGCGCCAGTCCTGGGTTTCAGCGCGCGACCATCGGGTCAGCCAGTGTCCCACACGCTGCTCGCGACCGCCGTTCTTCCGCATGCCCACCAGGTCATAACGAATGTCGATATCGAACGCAGCCTCGGAGCCCGCAATTCCCCTGATGCCGACGATTTCGAACTCCGCCGTCTCCACTCGCGACATCGGGGCCAGATAATTCTCCATCTCGCGGAGGAAGCGCTCGCGGCCCGGTATGACATCCCTCGCGAAACGTCTTTGTAAGATCTCGATGCCGTGGTCCGAACGCCGCGCCACTTCCCGCGTTGGAAGCAGCGCAGAAGTTGCGATGGAAGCATCGAGAAAGTTCGTCAGGGAGGCGAGCCCGGGAGGCGCCGTCCGGAGATCCACGCTCCATTGTTTGAGCAGCGCCATGATTTCAAATGCGTATTTTTCGGTAAGGTACTCGTCCGCGCCGGGTACAACCTTCAGGAGAACATCATCGAGCGCGGACTTCGCGGGATAGTGCGGAGTCAAACGGAAATCAGTAAAGGGAAACGAAGAAGAACGGCCCCGGGACGTTTCGAAAAGCGGCAACCGGAAAGGCGCGCTCTGAAAGGGCGCGGGAAGAAAGAGTGCAGGCGCCCACCGTATTCCTCTTAAGAAGGTTCGACGTGAAAACAATGTGGTCTTCGTCTTTGGTCTTTGGGACGCGCCATCCTCAAGCGTTCCCGCCATGACGGCCCACCGCAGCGCATGTTAGCACTCGCAGCAAAGTTAATCCAAACCCACGGACCGCAGGGGATGTTCCCTTTGCGCCTTTTGCGGATTTCCTTCGCGCCCTTTGCGGTTAAGGGGTTCGTGGGTTGCGCGCCATCGAAGGACAACCGCAAAAGCCGGCGCAAAGTCCCAAAAGAAAACCCGGCCGCACGCATAGTGGAGCAGCCTCCAGGGCGCCGGGAGGATTTTAGAGGACTCGCAACCTGGGAAAGCCCCGGACTTGGGCGAGCGGCGGGGGATAGTACAAAGGCACTAGTTTATTCTTGACAAGTTCTCCGAACCTGTTTTAAGGTTGTCCCGTTTCGCCAATGTACACGTTTACATTAAAACACCTCAGTGCTGCCCACGAAGGCTTAGGAGGGAAGGTCATGAAACTAC
>DATGYF010000286.1:0-3869 GCA_035298145.1 Terriglobales bacterium
CGTCGCCACGGCTGAACGCCGCGACGTGCCGGTGTTTCTCAAGGGACTGGGCAGCGTGACCGCCTCCAACACGGTCAGCGTGAAGAGCCGGGTGGACGGACAATTGGCGCAGGTCAACTTCACGGAAGGCCAGCATGTGAATAAGGGAGACCTGCTGGCGGTGATCGACTCCCGGCCGTTCCAGGTGGCCCTTGAGCAGGCGCAGGCAAATCTGTTCCGTGACCAGGCCCAACTGAAGGACGCGCGCCTGAATTACGAGCGCTTCAAGAGTCTGCTGGATGATTCGGGAGCAATGTCGCGCCAGCAAGTGGACACGCAGAGGGCGGCCGCGGAACAGCTGGAAGGAGCGGTTCGGGCCGACCAGGCAGCGATCGACAATGCCAAGCTGAACCTGGTGTACTCGCACATCACGGCGCCCATCAGCGGCCGCATCGGTCTCAGGCTGGTCGATGTGGGAAACATGGTGCATGCTTCGGACACCAATCCACTGCTCGTAATCACCCAGTTACAGCCCATTGCCGTCCTGTTCACGCTGCCGGAAGACAGTCTGCTCAACGTATCCCAGCACATGCACAAGGGCACTCTGCCGGTCGAGGCCTATAGCCGGGACGATCAAACCAAACTGGCCACCGGCAAATTACTGACCATCGACAATCAGATTGATCAGACTACCGGGACCGGACGATTAAAGGCTATGTTCGACAATCCGAACGACGAGCTCTGGCCTAACCAGTTCGTCAATGTGCGCCTGCTGCTGGAGACGCACAAGAACAGCATCACGATTCCGTCGGTCGCGGTCCAAAGCGGCCCCGAGGGAAGCTACGTATTTACAGTCAAGCCCGATAAGACGGTCGCGGTCAATCCGGTCACCGTTTCGTTCACCCAGAACAACGTGGCATCCATCGCCAGCGGAGTCGCTGAAGGAGATGTAGTGGTGGTGGACGGGCAGGACAAGCTGCAAGCCGGGAGCAAGGTGGATCCGCACAGCGGTGGAGGAGGACAAAACCGGAACGCGGAGTCTCCGGCTTCGCAAGCCCAGCCGGAGGCATCTTCCACCAGGGGAGCGCCATGAATCCGTCGCGGCTTTTTATTCTTCGTCCGGTCGCGACGACTCTGCTGATGGTCGGACTTCTCCTGGTAGGGCTGGTGGCCTACACCCAGCTTCCAGTCTCCGCGCTGCCTGAAGTTGACTATCCCACCATCCAGGTGGTGACGTTCTATCCCGGGGCCGATCCTGATGTGATGGCATCGTCGGTGACGGCGCCTCTGGAGCGCCAGTTTGGCCAGGTCCCCGGACTGAGCCAGATGACTTCCACCAGTTCGCTGGGCAGTTCCATCATCACCCTGCAATTCAATCTCAACGAGAACATCGACGTCGAGGAACAACAGGTCCAGGCCGCAATCAATGCCGGCACTACCTATCTTCCGCGCGACCTGCCCAATCCGCCGATTTACAGCAAAGTGAATCCGGCCGATTCCCCGATTATCACGCTGGCGCTGACTTCGGACACGCTGCCGCTCTCAAAAGTGGAGGACCTGGCGGACACGGCACTGGCCCAGAAAATTTCCCAGCTTCCCGGAGTTGGCCTGGTGTCGATCAGCGGCGGACAGAAACCGGCGGTGCGGATTCAGGCCAATCCCACGGCGCTGGCGTCCTACGGACTGAGTCTCGAAGATATTCGTACCGCGCTCGCAGCGGCCAACGTCAACCAGGCCAAGGGCGTGCTGGACGGCCCGCGCCAATCCTTCACCATCGGCGCCAATGATCAGCTGAGCTCGAGCGCGCAATACAACAGCGTGGTCGTGGCCTACAAGAACGGCGCGCCGGTCCGGCTGTCCGATATTGCCACCGCGATTGACAGCGCGGAAAATGTTAAGCAGGCCGCCTGGATGAACACCACTCCGGCGGTGATCATAAACATTCAGCGCCAGCCTGGCAGCAACATCATCAGTGTCGCCGACCGGGTCAAGCTGCTTTTGAAGCAACTGCAGGCGTCGTTGCCCGCCGCAATCAAAGTGCAGGTGCTCACCGACCGTACCGAGACCATTCGAGCTTCGGTAAAAGACGTTCAGTTTGAACTGATGCTCACCGTCGGTCTGGTGGTCATGGTGATCTTCCTGTTCCTGCGCAACCTCTCGGCGACCGTGATTCCCAGCGTCGCTGTTCCCCTCTCGCTGGTGGGAACGTTTGGGGTCATGTACCTGCTGGGGTACAGCCTGAACAATCTGACCCTGATGGCGTTGACCATCTCTACTGGATTCGTGGTCGATGATGCGATTGTGATGATCGAAAACATCGAACGCTTCCTGGAAGAGGGCGAGACTCCGCTGCAAGCCGCGTTGAAGGGAGCGGGCCAGATCGGATTCACCATCGTGTCGCTGACGGTATCGCTGATCGCGGTGCTGATCCCGTTGTTGTTCATGGGCGACATCGTGGGCCGCCTGTTTCGCGAGTTCGCCGTGACCCTGGCAGTCACCATTCTGGTGTCGGCGGCGGTTTCCCTCTCCCTGACGCCGATGATGTGCGCCAAGCTGCTGAAGCGCCACGACCCCAAACATCAAAGCCGCTTTTATAAATCCACGGAGAATTTCTACAACCGGGTCATCGAGTTTTACGGCCGCTCTTTGAAATTTGTGCTGCAGCACCAGACCATTACCCTGCTGGTCACGGCGGGCACTCTGGTTCTCACCCTGTTCCTGTACGTGGTCGTGCCTAAAGGCTTTTTCCCGGTGCAGGATACGGGAGTGATTCTGGGTATATCGGAAGGGCCGCAGAATACCTCTTTTCCCGCCCTGGCCAAGAGCCAGCAGGCGCTGGCCCAGGTCATTCTGAAAGATCCGGACGTGGAGAGCCTGTCCTCCTTTATCGGAATCGACGGCACCAACTCTACCCCCAACAGCGGACGCATTCAGATCAACCTGAAGCCGCACGACCAGCGCACCGCGACGGCCTCCGAGATCATCCGCAGGCTGCAGCCGGAACTGGCGAAGGTCAACGGCATCACCTTATATATGCAGCCGGTGCAAGACCTCACGGTGGAGGACCGGGTCAGCCGGACGCAATATCAATATTCAATGGAAGATGCCGATGCGCAGGAACTGTCGGTCTGGGCCACGCGGCTGGTGGAAGAGTTGCGCAAATTGCCTTCCATGCGCGACGTTGCCACCGATCAGCAGAATGGCGGCCTCAAAGCCGAGTTGGTCATCGATCGCGACACCGCATCGCGTTTGGGCATTTTGCCCCAGGCCATCGACGACACGCTTTACGACGCCTTCGGGCAGCGCCAGGTCTCCACCATATTTACCCAGTTGAACCAGTACCACGTGGTGCTGGAAGTGGACCCGCAGTTTTCGCAGAATCCGGACTCGCTGAAGAATATTTACGTGCACTCCAACTCCGGGATGCAGGTCCCGCTGGCCTCCTTCAGCCACTTTCAGACTTCGAGCACCGCGCTGGCAGTGAATCACCAGGGACAGTTCCCCGTGGTCACACTCTCGTTCAACCTGGCGCCGGGAGTCTCGCTGGGTGAGGCGACTCAAGCCATACAGCAGACGGAGCGGGACATTCACCTTCCGCCCAGCATCCACACCAGCTTCCAGAATATCTGCATCAATGTTTGTTAAACCCGTATACGTATTTTTAACAATTGGGAGAAGGGAATAGAGAACGACCATTACAATGGCTGGATTACTGCCGATACCGATAAAAGGAATGAGGAAACCAAGAAGAGCCAAGCTTGGGACGGCCTGAATCACGTTTGTCGTGCCAATAATCGGTTTTGAAAGTTTAGGCTCCCTGGAAATCAGAATTCCGAGCGGTATTCCTATAATGATGGCAATTAGAACTGAAATAATACTTAAATAAAGAT